>DASZPV010000117.1:0-43158 GCA_035549875.1 Caulobacterales bacterium | reverse complement strand
CCACCACGCCGTGCGCGACCACACGCCCCAGGCGCGCGGACTGCGCTTGCCCCAAACCGGCGGCGGCGGCAGCGGCGCCTCGGTGAATACCGGATCCTCGATGATCGGCTTGTCGCCGACGACGGCTTTGGCCGTGGCGATCGCACGCGGCAGGGTCGAAGCGAACACCACGTCGGCCCCCCGCGCCGCATCCAGCAGCGCTGCTGGCGGCGTTTCGCCCGCGGCAAGGACGGCGCGATCATAGCCGGCCCACCAGTCTTCGTATTCGCGGGCAGTGATTTTCACGGTGCGATCGACCGCCGGCAGACCGTGACGGACAAGGGTGATCGAGCCAGCAGTCACCGGCAGGTCTCCCGGCTTGCCCGCAAGCGCCTGATCCATCCCCCCGGCCCCAGCGGCAGTCCCTCTCGACGGATCAACCGCTTCGTAGCGCTTCAACGAAAGCGGCCGATGACCGCCCCAGCGCCACCAAGTCGTAGCCGCCCTCAAGAGTTGAGACAACTCGGCCTCCGCAATGGCGGCGCGCCACCTCAAGGAGCGCACGTCCGCTCCAAGCATAATCGGATTCGTCCAATTGGAGATTCGCCAGCGGATCGGCCCTGTGAGCGTCGAAGCCAGCGGAAATGATAATCAAATCAGGCGCGAAGGAATCGATGGCGGGCAGTATCCTGGTCTCCATCGCCCGCCGGAACGCAGCCCCGTCCGCCCCGGCCCGGAGCGGGGCATTGACAATATTGCCGGCGGGCCCGTGTTCAGTCTCTGCGCCCGTGCCCGGATAGAACGGGTGCTCGTGGGTCGAACCGTAAAACATCGCGGGCTCGCGGGTGGCTACGGTCTGCGTGCCGTTGCCGTGGTGGACGTCAAAATCCATCACCGCGACGCGTCTGAGGCCGTGCGCCCTCATCGCGTGCAGCGCGCCGATTGCGGCGTTGTTGTACAGGCAAAAACCCATCGCCGACCAAGGCTCAGCGTGATGCCCCGGCGGGCGCACGGCGCAGAACGCCGAGGCAATCTCGCCGCCCTGTACCGCATCCACCGCCGCGATCACCGCGCCAGCGGCGCGCAACGCCGCTTCCGCGCTGCCATGGGAAACCGTCGTGTCAGGATCGAGCGCCACGAGCCGCTCGCCCGGCGCCGGAAACGCCGCATCGAGCGCATCGAGATAGACGCCGTCATGCACCAATTCGATCTGCGCGCGCGTCGCCAACGGCGCTTCGCGTCGGTCGAGGTACATCCCCTCCAGCGCCTTCAGCACCGAGGCCAGCCGCGCCGGCCGCTCCGGATGACCGGGCGGGACCTCGTGATCGAGCATTGAAGGATGGGTAAACAGCGCAACGCTCATGCCGCGCGCTCTAGCATGCGCTCAGAACCGATGCGACCAGCCGGCGAACACGGCCATATCGTCGGCGGCGTCCGTGACGCCGATATTGACGCCGGCGTCGAACTGCGTCGTTGGGCCCGTTAGGTAGGTTCCGCCGACATCGATCGTTGCAGCGCACTCGCCATGAGCCGTTTTGTCTGCGAACGCCTCGATATACACGCCCGCCTTGTCGGTCACCGCGAAACTGACATTCGCCCCGCCATAGACGTCGCCCTCATATTTGCCGTCGTGAATATCAGCCGCACCGAGCGTCAGCGTCAGGCTAGCCTTCGCCGACAGCGGCGCAACGCCAGTGGCGATCAGCCCGCCTTCGACCTTGTCGGCGCCGAGGCCGTCGCGCGCCGTCGGCAGCGTGACAAAACCAATCAGTGCGAAAGACGGACCCTCGCCGCTTTCGCCAAAGATCGTGCGGCGCGCGCGCAGGGTGACGTCGCCAAATCCTTCTGCCCGGTCGTTGAAGCCCGGCCCGTTTTCATGCGTGCGCACGTAGGGCGAAACGACAAGCTCAACATCCGCGCCGTCAGCTATGCCATAGCGAAACGACGTGCTTGCGATATCCGTTTCCGTCGATTTGACGCCCGCGGCCTTGTCGCGGCTGACGCCGCCCAGTTCGGTCTCGATCTGAAAATAACCCTTGGGCACGGCGATCGGACTTTCCGTCTGCCCCGGCCGGCCGGTGACGAACGCCGGCTCCTCGGCGAAGGCATTTGTGCTGAGCGCCAAAACGCCCGCGAACACCGCCCAAAAGCGCATGATCCATCCCGCAAATTTTCGTGCGTCCCCGCCCGCCAAGGAGCGCGTTCGCAGCGCCTTGGCAAGGGCCTACTTCACCGGCGCGAGGCTGACGCCCGGCGGCGGTTTGGCGCTGTCGGGCACAAAAAAATCCGGGATCAGGGGCTTGGTCGGATCGACGCGGTATTTATCGAAGTCGCGTTCGCCGGCCTCAAAGAGCAGAATGTCGTCGATGAAGAAGTTTCCGGTGCAGGCGCGCGCGGGACGATTGAAAATTTCGTAGGCGGCGTCGGCCATGATCTCCGGCGTGCGCGAGCCTTGCATGGCCGGCTCCCCGCCGAGCGCGTATTTCACTGCCGCCGTGGCGATCGCCGTGCGCGGCCAGAGCGCGTTGAAGGCGATGCCGTCAGCAGCGAATTCGGCCGCCATGCCAAGCACGCACATGCTCATGCCGAACTTGGCCATCGTGTAAGCAGTGTGGCCGGCGAACCATTTCGGGCTCATGTCCAGCGGCGGCGAGAGATTGAGAACGTGCGGGTTGGCGGCTTTTTTCAGATGCGGGATGCAGGCCTTCGATGTGACGAACGTGCCGCGCGTGTTGATGCTGTGCATCAGGTCGTAGCGCTTCATGTCGGTTTCGAGCGTGCCGGAAAGCTGGATCGCCGAAGCGTTGTTGACGCAGATATCGACGCCGCCGAATTTCGCCACCGTCTGGGCCACGGCGTCCAAGACGTTCGCCTCGTCGCGCACATCGACGATCAGGGGCAACGCCCTGCCGCCGGCTTTTTCGATTTCGGCGGCGGCGGTGTAGATCGTGCCGGGCAGTTTCGGGTGCGGCTCGGCCGTCTTGGCGGCGATCGCGATATTGGCGCCGTCGCGCGCGGCGCGCAGCGCGATGGCCAGGCCGATGCCCCGGCTGGCGCCGGTAACGAACATGGTTTTGCCTCGCAAACTCATCGAGCCCTCCCGAAACGGCCTCAAACGGCCTCGTTTTCGCCGCCTGTTTCGACCATGATGCGCCTGGGTGGAGGCGAAAATCCATGAAATCCCGATTGGCCGCTCTGGCGCTGGCCGCGTGTCTGGCGCTGGCCGGCTGTTTCGTATCCGACAAACCGCTCTTCAACGGCGCCGGCGATCCCGTGTTCGGGCGCGGCCTGGTGACGGTGACGACGTTTGAGGCCGGGTCTGCGCCAGATACCGGCCAGATGCGCTGGACGCCCCAAGGCTATATCGAGCCCGACGATAACGACAAGAACGTGATGACCTTCCATCACCTGCCCGGCGGCGGCTGGTTTTCGCCCTGGTATGTCGGCCAGGCGGGGGTCAGCGGCGACGGCAAGGGCGGCTACATGTACATGCTGTACCGCAAGGACGGCGACCGGCTGATCACCTACGACCTTAGCTGCTCCGACCTGACCGCCGACGAGGCCGCAGCCGCCCACCTGGTGCGGAGCGATTCCGGCAGCGAATGCACCGCCACCCGGCCCGAGGACCTGGCCGCGGCCTTCCGGCTCCTGGCCAAAAGAAAGCCATCGAAGGGCTATATGATCGCTAAACCGGCTTCATGAACGCCGGACGGAATTGAACACCGGCCGCACGCGGCTTAAAAGGCAGGGAAATTCGGAGGGAACGCTTATGAGACTTCTGCTTGGCGCGGCGATTGCGGCTTTGGCCTGCGGCGCGGCGTTCGCCCAGACCGTGACGGTAAGTGATGCGGCCAAGACCTTTTCATTCGACAAGCCGCAAAAATGGCCCGCCATAGAAGACAAAACCCCGCCCGGCGGAGAGGTGAAGGTTTTCGTCGCCGGCACCGCCAATGAAGAATGCTGGTTCGTCGTCTACCCGCACCCGGAAACGGCCACGGCCACGGCCACGGCCGTGGCGCGGTCATGGAACAAGGAAATTCCCGCAGCCGATTGGACCAAGACCACCGAGGACGCGCCGCTGATCCGCGACGGCGCGACATTTGTATCGACCAGCATCGACACATCGAGGCCCTTCCCGATCCAGCAGGCGATCTTCAACGGCAAGAACGGCAACGTCGTGGTGGCGATTCATCCGCGTCCCGGCTCGGAACTCCGCGCATATTGCGGCGCCTACGACGGCAAGGACCACACTGCGGCGCTGCAGGCCGTAGCCGCTTCGATCAAGACGCCGAAGGACGCCGAATTCGAAGCCCAGATCACGGCGGCAAAGGCTGCTACCGAAGCCCAGGCTGCCGCGGACGCCGCGGCTGCCGCAGCGGCGGCGGAGGCGGCGGCCAAGGGCAAGAAGAAGAGATAAGCCGCGACGCGGACGCCGTCAGGCGAGTTTGACGGCGGTGCCATAGGCCAGCACTTCGGTCGCCAGCCCCTGGGCGGCGTCGGTTGTTTCAAACCGCATGCCGATCACCGCGTCGGCCCCAAGGGTCAGCGCGTGCTCGATCAGCCGGTCGAGCGCCTGTTCGCGGCTTTCGGCGAGCAGTTTGGTGTATTCGTGGATTTCGCCGCCGATGATCATACGAAAACTGGCGACGATGTTGCGCGCGAAAAACCGCGAGCGCACGACGTTGCCGCGCGCGATTCCCAGATTGTCCCGGATCGTGCGGCCGGGAATGTCAAACGTCGTCGATAGCAGCATGGGCCCCCTCAGCGTTCGACTTCGCGGCTGTAACGCTCCTTTGCGTGGTCCTGCCGCTGGTCCGCGATCACGCGAACGATAAGCCAGACCGCGCCAAAGGACGCCATGATGGCGCCGACGATTCCAGTGAGCGGCACGAGAATAAGCGCAATCAGGCCGCCCGCCGCCGGCGCGCCGCCCTCGAACGCCATGCCGATCATGCCGCCGACGCCGAGGAACCAGGCAAGGCCGACGAGCCCCATCCCGATACACAGACACAGCAGCGCCGAATTGGACCGCCGCTCGGGATTGGGCGCTTCAGGCTGGACCATAAAGGGCTACTCCGTCCGATCCGATTTCTTTTATCGCCTCGCCGCGCGCCAGCAGGCAATTTAAATGCGCCAGCGCCTCCCCGGTCGCCATGGTGAGCAGATCCGGCCCAATTGGGCGCGCGAATAAAGCGCCGAACACATCGATGGCGCGGCGCGGTTCCTGGCGCAGGCGCTGCGCCAGCCGATCCAGCCCGCGTTCGTGACCATCGATGAGCGCGGAAACGCGCGCATGCGCGCCCGTGAACGGCTCGTTATGGGCTGGCAGGACAAGCACGTCCGCTGGCGCCGCGGCGCGCAGCTTGCGGCACGAATCGAGCCAGTCGGTCAGCGGATCGGCTTCCGGCTCCGTCGGGAATACCGACACGTTCGATGAGATGCGCGGCAGCAATTGATCGCCGGAAATGAAAACATTCAGCTCGGCTTGATAGAGGCAGGCGTGCTCCGGCGAATGACCCGACCCGCCGATCACATGCCAGAGGCGGCCCCCGATCTCGATCTCGTCGCCATCGCGAATACGCCGATAGGCGTTCGGCAGCGGCGTGATCATCCGGCCAAAACCGCCGAAGCGCCTCCGATAGGTTTCGATCGCGGCATCGTCCCAGCCGGCCTGGCGATAAAACTTTACCCCCTCTTCCGGCGCCGGGCGGCCCGTGTCGGCGGCAAGCATGCGGCAGGAGTAATATTCCGTGCGGCTCATCCAGAGCGAGCACTCGAACCGTTCGGTCAACCAACCCGCGCAACCGACGTGATCGGGATGCATATGCGTGACAATCACGCGCGTTATCGGCCGCCCATCGAGTTCTTTCGCCGTGACCTGCGTCCAGATCGCCTGGCTGTCGGGCGTGCCGAGTCCCGTATCCACCGCCGTCCACCCGGCGCCGTCCTCCAGAAGCCAGAGATTGATCCAGCGCAACGCAAAGGGCAGCGGCATGCGCAGCCATTTCACCCCGGGCGCTACCTCCGCCAGCGTGGCGCTTTCGGGGGGCTCGCCGCACGGATAGGCCAGCCGCGGCGCCCGCTCGGCGACGTCTTCAAGGCCGTCCATCGCTGTCATGAGCCCTTGCTCCTTGGCGCTTAAGGTGAACCAGCCGCTGGGCGCGGTCAAAGGACAAAGCCTGTTACACGAGCGCCTTTGCTTCTGCCGCTAGGTCAATCTAGGATCAATCCAACGACGGAGGGGAACGCCGATGAAACGCCTTACAGTGTTTCTGGACGGTACGTGGCAGAAGCTCGATCAGCCCGACCCGACCAATATCGCCAAGCTGGCGCAAAGCGTCGCCCATACCGATTCCAAGGGCGTCGAGCAGATCGTCTATTATGACCGCGGCGTAGGCGCAGACTCTGTGACGCACAAGGCGCGCCGCCGCTTGCTAAGCGGGATCACCGGCGAAGGCCTCGAAGATACGCTGATGAACGCGTACCTGTTCCTTAGCTGGAACTACACGACCGGCGACGAAATCTACATCTTCGGCTTTTCGCGCGGGGCCTTCACCGCGCGCAGCCTGTGCGGTTTGATCCGCAACGCCGGCCTGCTGCACCGCCCGTTCGCCGAAATGGCCACCGAAGCCTACAAGCACTATCGCTCCAAGCACCATCCCGACGTCGATGAAGCGGCGGAGTTCCGCAAGAACTATTCCTACGATCCGGCGCCGATCACATATGTCGGCGTGTTCGACACGGTTGGTCAGCGCGGCATTCCGTCGAATTTCGGACCGCTCGCATGGCTATGGAACCGCCGGCTGCAATTCCACGATCTGGCTCTGAGTTCGCGAACTCAATCGGCCCGCCACGCCTGCGCAATCGACGAATTGCGCGGCGCATTTCCGGTCACGCCGTGGGAAAATCTCGATGAGCTTAACCATGCTCGCGGGTTCGACCCCGCCGATCCCAAGGCGCCCTATCAGCAGCGCTGGTTCCCCGGCAGCCATGGCGAGGTCGGCGGCGGGATCGGTTCGAAACTTGCCAATATCACGATGAGCTGGGTTGCCGAGGGCGCTCGCGCTTGCGGCCTTGAGTTCACACGCGAGAAATGCCCGCTGATTACTTATAGTCAGCCCGAGCACCTGGATCCATTCGCCGATCTGGTCGTCGAAAAGGGGCTGCTGACGGTGTTGGGCGGACGAAAATTGCGCGTGCTGAAGCGCTACAAGCGCCCGGAAAAGCCCGTGCCCGCGGACGTATCACTGATGCTGTCGGATGCAGCGATCAAACGTTGGCGCCACGAGATGACCCCGCCTTACCGCCCGGCCGCGCTGAAGCGTTTGGCGAAATTCATCGACGAGACTCCGTCGCATTAATCGCCGGTCGGCGCTCGGCGGCGCAGGATCGAGGCGCCGGCTTGGCGCGACAGCGGCAGCAGGAACAGCAAGCCGATCAGCCCCAACATCGCAATCGCGATGAAGGCTGGCGCAATGACCGCCTGGTTCAGCGCTGGCGCGCCGCTGGCAAGCATGACGGCGTGGATCAGCAGCGCGCTGATGCTAATCCCCATGCTCTGCCCTACCTGCTGGCCGACGCTGGCGAGCGCGCTGGCCTTGCTCATCTTGTCAGCCGGCAGATCAGCAAAGCCGAGCGTATTGAGAGCGGTCATTTGCAGCGAGCGGAAAAAGCCGCTGGCCAGCAACATGACCAGGATCAGCCAGTGTGGCGTCATCGTCGTGAACAGGGCGAAGCTGGCCATCATCGACGAAACCAGCAAGGATATTGCGATCAGCGTATTGCGAAACCCGAAGCGGCGAAGGATCGGCGGCGCCGTCGTCTTCATCACCAGCGCGCCGACGGCGGAGATGAACGTCGTCAAGCCGGCCTCGAGCGCGGACATCCCCAGCCCCACTTGTAACATCAACGCCAGCAGAAACGGAGTGGCGCCCGCAATGAGGCGCGGAAACAAACCGCCGATCACCGAAGTGAAGAACGTGCGAACCTTGAATACGGAAAGGTCGAGGATCGCATCATGCCGGCCGCGCGCGTGGATCACGAACAGCACCGCGCTGATCGCGCCAATAGCAGCCACGCCAAGCGCAACCGGCAACGGCAGAATGCCGCGTCCGATGTTCTGGAACCCGAACACCAGGCCGCCAAGGCCAAGTGCGGCGAGAAAGAACCCTTTGAGATCGAGCCGGCCCGGATCGTCCTCGGCGATGTCGGGAACGTATGCCCTGGTCAGAATTACGCCGACGATGGCGACCGGAATATTGAGAAAGAAAATCTCCCGCCATGAGGCGACCGTGACGATCAGGCCGCCGAGCGGCGGCCCCAGGATCGGGCCGAGCATCGCCGGCATGGTCAGCATCGCCATCGCCTCGACGAGTTCTTCCTTCGGCGCCGAGCGCAGCAGCACAAGCCGCCCCACCGGCAGCATCATCGCCCCGGCTGCGCCCTGCAGCAGCCGCCCGATGATCATCTGCTCCAGATTCTGCGCCAAACCGCAGAGCAGCGATGTGGCGGCGAATCCGATCATCGCCGTCATGAACACGCGCCGCGCGCCGAACCGGTCGGCCACCCAGCCGCTCAACGGCAGCAGCAACGCAGAGCTAAGCAGATAGCTGGTGATCGCCAGATTCAGCGTCAGCGGATCTTCGTGCAGCGACTTGGCCATCGACGGCAGTGCATTGGCTAGTACAGTCGAGTCCAGATTGTGCATCAGCAGCCCGCCGCCGATGATCGCCGGGATCAGCCGACGGCGGCGACGGAACGCAAGTTGCGCGTCGGCCGGAGGCGCACCGACCGGCTGTTGTAGCGGCGCGCCAGATTTGGGATCTGGCGCGTGCTGATCATCTTGTCGGTCCATCATCCGCCATGGCTGGGGCGCCCGCGCCGCAGTCAGGCGCTTCTCCGATCGGTTCGTCGGTCAATCGCGCTTTTCGCCAACCGCCGAATTTATAATAAAGCACCGCCAGCGTCGTGGCGCACGCCGAGCTTATCGGAAAGCTCCACCAGATCGCGTCAGCGCCGAAATATTGCGTGGCGAAGGCTGCTAGCGGCACCCGCACAATCCACATTGTGAACACCAATATAAGCAGCGGCGCAAGCACGGCGCCGGTCGCACGCACGACGCCGAACAGCGCGAACGACGCGCTAAAAAAGATGAAGCTCCATAGCGCCGCGCCATCGATTGCCTGCGCAATGGCGATGGCCTCGCTGCCTGCGGGCAGAAACAGGCCGACAATCGGCCGATGCAGGAGAAAGATCAGCGCTACCGGCGTTGACGTCGCAATGAGAGCCAGTTTGACGCCTTCGCGCGCCACCTGATCGACCCGGTCCCATTTTTTTGCGCCGACATTCTGCGCCGCCATCGCCGAAACCGAAACGCCGACCGCCATCGCCGGCATCTGCACGTAAGTCCAGATGATGTTGGCCGCGCCATACGCCGCCGCGGTCTGCACGCCGAACCGGTTCACCAGCGCCATCATGGCGATCGCCGAGCCCGAAATCACCAGCATCTGCGCGCCCATTGGCAAGCCGCGCGTCAGCAGCGCATTCAGGATGACCGGGTCTATCCGCACGTAATGCCACTCGCCCCTACGCGGCACGAGCGGGCTTTTTTTCTTGTAGAGATACGCGATCAGCAAACAGAGCGAGGTACATTGCGCGATCAGAGTCGCCGTCGCCGATCCGGCGATGCCGAGTTTCGGAAACGGGCCCATGCCCATGATCAGCAGCGGATTGAGCAGCACATCGAGGCCGACAGCCAGCAGGCTGAAAAAAAGCGGCGTGCGCGCATCGCCGGCGCCGCGCTGAATCATCTGCACATAGGCGAACAGATACAAGAACGGCATCGCGATGAAGATCACGCGCAGGTAGGCGATGGCCGAAGCCTTCGCATCGCGCGGCGTCTGCATCGCGTCGAGGATCGCCGGCGTGAACGGAAAGCCCAGAACGGCGACGGCTGCCGACAGCACGATGAAGAAGCCCGTGCTCGCCCCCACCACCCGCTTGACCCGCTCCAGATCGTGCGCCCCTACCGCCTGGCCGACCAGCAGGCTGGCGGCCATGGCGATGCCGAAGATCGCGCCGATGAGCAGAAACAGGATGATGTTGGCGTTGGCGGTGGCGGTAAGGGCGGCTTCCCCCAGCACGTGGCTGACCCAGATGGCGTTGATCGAACCGTTGATCGACTGCAGGATGTTGGCGCCCAGGACCGGCAGCGCAAACAGCAACAGCGATTTGCCGATCGGGCCCACGGTAAGGTCGCGCGGACCGCCGGGCAGTGCGCCGGCAGGACGCGCGGCGGGAGGCGAAACAGGCTGGTCCAAGCGGCGGGTCTAACCGCGCCCGCCCGGCGCGGCAATCAATGGAACGAAGTTGGCCCGCATTTCATTCTGACTAAGCCGGAAGGCAGCAGGCCCGTAATGGGCTATAAGGGTGAAGTAACGCGCCCGAGAGGTTGAATGATGCTCAGATATGCAGGATTGCCGCTCGCACTCGCCTTGCTCGCCGGCTGCGCCACGCCGACGGCCTATATGCCGGCGGCCAAACCCGGCGCGATGGGCTATTCCGAATCCCAGATCGAAACCGATAGGTATCGCATCACCTTCAAGACCGCCGCCGGCGGGGCGCGCTATGCCGAAGACATGGCCCTGCGCCGCGCTGCGGAGCTGACGCTGGCGCAGGGGTATGATTGGTTCTTGGTCAACAACCGCTTTGCTGAAACCGGTCGCGATAGCGGTCCGCAGCTTTCCGTGGGCGGCGGGTTCGGCTCGTTTGGCCGGCACTCCAGCGTCGGAATCGGCACCAGCATCGGCATTCCGCTGGCAGGGCCGGGCCCAGCAGCCGACGCCAGCCTCGAAATCCGCCTCGGCAAAGGCCCCAAGCCGCAAGATCCGGCGGCTTACGACGCGAGGGAAATTGCTCGCTCGCTTGGCCCGCGCACGCCGGTCTAGAGGCGATCCAGCCGCAACACGTCCACGATCGTTCCGCTTTCCGCCGCCGGCGCATTCGGCTTCAGCCGGATGAGCGCATCGGCCCGATCGAACACGCCCAGCAGCGAGGAATCCTGCAACTCCCAGGGCTCGACGATGCGGTGGCCGTCATCGTTCACGCCCAGCGAAGCGCGAATATAATGCTCGCGATTGCCATTGGCCGGCAGGGCGCGCCCAAGCGCGGCGCGGCCCAGCCACACCGTGCCCGTGCCGCCCTGCATGCGCTGTAGCAGCGGACGCAAGAACAGGTGCGCGCAGACGAGCGCCGAAGCCGGATTACCCGGCAAACCCACCAGCATGATGTCTTCCCCGCGCGCGAACCAGGTCGGCTTGCCCGGCCGCACCGCTACGTTCTCGACGATGAGGGCCGCGTCGAGCTGCTTGGCCGCCGGCTTAACCAGATCATGATCGCCGACCGAAGCGCCGCCGATCGTCACCACAATGTCCGCATTCGCCGCGCATTGTTTCAGCGCCGATACCAGCGTGTCGAGCTTGTCGCGCGCGGCGGCGACGCGTTTGACCTCCGCGCCCCAGCTTTGCGCCAGCGCCGCGACGCCAAAGCTGACGGCTTCGAAAATCTGGTCAGGCCCTAGTTTGCCGCCGGGCCTGGCCAATTCATCTCCGGTGGCGAGGATCGCAACGCGCGGCCGTTTGAATACCGGCAGCGGATCGTGCCCCGCCGCCGCGGCGAGCGCGATAGCCACGCCATCGAGCCGCGTTCCCAACGCGAGCAATTTGTCGCCGGCTTCGAAATCCAGCCCGCGTTTGCGGATATTGGCGCCGTCCGGCGGGCCGACGCGCACCAGATCGCCTTCGCGCTGGGCCTCTTCCTGGATAATCACCGTATCGGCGCCCTCCGGCACCGGCGCGCCGGTGAAAATGCGCACCGCCTCGCCCTTGCCAAGCGCGCCGGCGAACCTTTTGCCCGCTGCGCTTTCGCCGATGATGCGCAGCGCGCCCGGCGCATCGGCCCGCCGCACCGCCCAACCGTCCATCGCCGAAGCGGTGAACGGCGGCTGCGCCCCGCGCGCGTGAATATCCGCGGCCAATGTGCGCCCGAGCGCTTCGTCCAGCCCGACCAATTCCTGCGGCAGCGCGTAGGCAGACGCCAGCATCGCCGCGCGCGCTTCTTCTACCGACTTCAAGATACCCTCCCCGCGAGGGGAGGGTGATCCTCTCTTTCAGCAGACTCATTTTTCCAGAAGCCGCGGCATGAGTTCGACCATGTTGCAGGGCGAATGGCGGCTGTCCAATTGCCAGCGGATCACCTTGTCCCAACCGTCCTTGCAGGCGCCGTTTGATCCCGGCAGGCAGAAAATGAACGTGCCCTTCGCTACGCCGGCGCAGGCGCGCGATTGCAGCGTCGAAAGCCCGACGCTTTGATACGACACCATGTGCCAGACCACGTTGAACCCGTCGATTTCCTTATCGAACAGCGGACGCACCGCCTCTGGCGTGACATCGCGGCCGGTAAGGCCGGTGCCGCCGGTGGAAATGATTGCATCGATTGTCGGATCGGCGATCCATGCATTTATCTGCGCGCGAATCGCCACCACGTCATCCTTCACCATCGCCCGCGCGGCCAGATCGTGCCCGTCGCGCGTCACCCGCTCGGCCAGCACCTTGCCGGACGTGTCGCTTTCCTCGTCGCGCGTGTCGGAGACAGTCAGCACCGCGATGCGCACGACGCGGAACGGCGCGCTGTCCACGATTTTTCCGCCTGGCGCGGGAATATCGACGCCCATCACTTTTCCTTCCACTGCTCGCGCGCTTCATAATCATCCGCGCGCGGTTCAATCCAGCGTTCGCCGTCTGGCCCTATTTCGCGTTTCCAGAACGGCGCGCCGGTTTTGAGGTAATCCATCAGAAAGTCCACCGCTTGCAGCGCGGGTTTTCGGTGCGCCGCCAAAGTCGCGGCGAGCACGATCGGCTCTCCCGGGCGCACCATGCCGCAGCGATGAATCACCAGCGTGTCAATGAGCGCGAACCGCGCCCGCGCTTCGGCGTCGATCCGGGCGATCTCGCTCTCAGTGAAGCCCGGATAATGATCGAGGTGCAGCGCGGTTACCGCGCCCGTCTCGCTGCGGCAGACGCCGACAAAGCTGGCCAGCGCGCCGGCCTCGGTGTGGCCCGCCGCGAACGCCGCGGTTTCGGCCTGCGGATCGAACGGCGTTGGCGAAACGCGGATCATCCGCCGCTCACCGGCGGCAGAAATGCGATCTCGTCGCCGGGGCCAGCCCGTCCTTCGCGCCCGCGCTGAATCTGCTGGTTCACCGCCACCCGCACGCTCGGCGCGGCCAGCGCAGCGGCAAGTTCAGGATCGCCTCGACCGAGCGCTTCGACAATTTCGCCGAGGCTCGCCGGGCCGCCGAGCGGCAAAGCGCGCTCGCGCCCGCCGGCGATCTCCGCCAGCCGGCCCAGAAACAGAATACGCGCGTCAGCCATGGCCGCGTTTGCCCTTACGGGCGGCAAAAACGCAAGCGCTAGCTGCGACATTCTGATTATGCGAGTCATTCGCAATAGTTCTTGCGATCTATTCGCAGAGTCATTAAGACGCATTCTCAATTGCAATGTACGGGGACGAGATGAGCGGCAGGGGGATCACGTCGCGGGCGCGGCGCGGCCATACGGCCTCGGCGATCTGGGCGCTGGCCGGAGCCTCGCTGCTGGCTGCCGGCGCGGCCGAGGCGCAGAACGCCGGAGACATTACGGTCACCGGCAAGCGCGACGAAGTCAGCTCCCCCAAATACACCGCACCGCTCCTCGACACGCCGCAGACCGTCACCGTGGTCGATAAGAAGCTGATCGAGGAGCAAAATCTCCTCGGCCTGCGCGATGTGCTCTCCACCCTGCCCGGCATCACCTTCGGGGCCGGCGAAGGCGGCGGCGGTTTCGGCGACAGCATCAACCTGCGCGGCTTCACCGCCAGCAACGACATTACCGTCGATGGCGTGCGCGACAGTGCGCAATACACCCGCTCGGACCCGTTCAACCTTGAGCAGATCGAAATCGTCAACGGCGCCAATTCGGTCTATGGCGGCGCCGGCTCCGTCGGCGGCTCGATCAATCTGGCGACCAAGCGGCCGATGGCGCGCGATGGCGCGGTCGCGGCTGCCGGAATCGGCACGGACAATTACCAGCGCCTGACGCTCGATCTGAACAAGACAGTCGGCGAAGGCGCGGCGTTCCGGCTGAATCTGATGGGTCATCGCAACGATGTGCCCGGCCGCGATGTTGAAGAAAACAAGCGCTGGGGCGTTGCGCCCTCTCTCACGCTCGGCATGAACGGCCCGACGCAAATTACGTTGCTCTACGCGCATCAGGAGGACGACAACACGCCGCAATATGGCGTGCCGTTTGCGCTCAATGCTTTCAACGCCGGCCCGCTCCCCGGCGTCGATCCGAGCGATTATTTCGGCTACAGCAATATCGACAAACAGGACAGCACGATCGATTCTTTCACGGCGATCGTCGAACACCGTTTCAACGATGCGCTCAGCGTGCGCAATCTGACGCGCTGGCAGAAGGCCACGCAATATCTGATCGTCGATGCGCCGCAGGGGACGTTCTGTCTGGCGTCTGGCATCAATCCCTATACGGGCGCGGCCTGCACGCCGCGCAATTCCTTCGTTCCCAGCGGCAACCCGCGCGGCAATGTGCGCGACACGGCCAATGACATCCTGATCAACCAGTCCGATTTCACCGCGCATTTCAACACTGGCGCGCTCGCCCATACGCTGGTGACCGGGCTTTCGTTCTCGAATGAGACTTATGCACTCGACGGCGCGAACCTCCTGCGCACGCCGCAAGGCCAGACCTTCATCCTGCCGACGACAACACTCTCGAACCCAAACCCGGTCTATACCGGCCAGCAGAATTTCAAGCCTTTGAGCACGACCGATAGCGAGGTGAAAAACCGCGCCTTCTATGCGTTCGACCGCATCGAAATCGGCAAGTATTGGGAACTCAATGGCGGCGTGCGTTTCGAGCGCAACGAAGGCCGCGCAGTCACCACGGCCACCGCCTACGCCACATCCGGCGCCGCAACGACCACGATCAATCCGCCAGCCGAAAACGCCGACGACCTGTTCTCCTATCGCGCTGGCGTAGTGTTCAAGCCGAGCGAAAGCACGAGCCTTTATTTCGCCTACGGCAATGCCGTCACCCCCTCGCAGTCGACCGTGAACGGCGGCTGCACGGCGACATCCACCACCGGCACGGCCAATTGCAATCTCGACCCGGAAGAAGCGCGCTCCTACGAACTGGGCGGCAAATGGAGCACGATGGACGGCGGCCTGCTGCTGACCGCGGCATTATTCCGCAACGAGCGCACGAATTTCCGCGTCAATTCCGGCGATCCCACGATCCCGCAACAGCAGCTAGATGGCTCATCGAAGGTCGATGGCGTTGCGCTTGGCGCTTCGGGACTGATCACCGATCACTGGTCGGTATTTGCCAACTACACCTATCTCGACAGCGAGATCGAGCAGAGCATCTCCACGATCGCCGTGAGCGGCGGCGCGCTCGATTTTCAGAAAGGCGATCCGCTGCCGAACACGCCGAAACATTCTGCCAGTTTCTGGACTACGTATGAACTGCCGCATCGCCTGATGATCGGCTACGGCGCGACCTATACCGGCGCCTACACGTTCAACCGCGCATCGGCGACTGCGGCGCTCTTCTATACGCCCGATTACTGGGTGCATCGCGCGATGATTTCCTACGGGATCCGCCGCAGCGCCGTCTTGCAACTCAACATCAACAATCTGTTCGACGAGCATTATTACACGCGCATCCGCAATAACGCGACCAGCGGCTGGGCCACGCCCGGCGAAGCGCGTAATGCGGTGCTCAGCGTGAGCTACCGATTCTAATCAGTGAGGCGAACGCCCCGCAAATGATGGTGCATATCCCCAACGTGCTCAGCAAGGCGCAGGTCAAAAGCCTGCGCCTTGCGCTCGACTCCGCCGAATGGGTCGATGGCAACGAGACCAGCGGAGCGCAAGCCGCACTCGCCAAGCGCAATCTGCAAGTCCGGGAAAATTCCGCGGCGCGGCGCGATGGCGCGCAAGCCGTGCTCGACGCGCTCGGCAAGAGCGCGTTGTTCTTCAGCGCCGCCCTGCCGCTGCGGATATTTCCGCCGCTGTTCAATCGCTATGAGGCCGGCCAGGCGTTCGACTCGCATGTCGACAACGCCGTGCGCTTTTCGGGGGATGAGCGCGTGCGCACCGATCTTTCCGCCACTTTGTTTTTGTCCGAGCCGGAAGAATACGAGGGCGGTGAACTGGCGATCGAGGACACGTACGGCGCGCACGAAGTGAAATTGCCGGCAGGCGACCTTATCCTCTACCCGGCGTCAAGCGTGCATCAGGTTCTGGCGATCGGCAGCGGCGCGCGGCTGGCGGCTTTTTTCTGGATCCAGAGCATGATACGCGACGACGCCCAGCGCGCGCTGCTGCTCAATCTGGATTCGACGATACAGAACCTTTCAAAACGCATCGGCCAAGGCGATCCGCAAATCGTCACGCTGACCGGCATTTATCACAACCTGTTGCGCCAATGGGCGGAGACGTGAACGTGCGCAAAATCCTGTTTCAGATTCACCTCTGGTCTGGTCTCGTTCTGGCGCTGCCATTCCTGGTTCTCGGACTCACCGGCGCGTTGCTGGTGTTCGATCAGGATATCGACAGCGCGCTCAACGCGCAGAGGCCGCCGATCGCCAGCGCCGGCCCCGTGCAATCCTATGACGCGGTCGCCGCGGCGGCGCTGACGGGCGTCAAGGACATGCGCGTCATCACTGTGCTCGCGCCAGAAAAAGCCGGCGCGCCGGCGCAGGTCCGGTTACGTCCGACCCGCGGACGCGACGGCGGTCCTACCGTTTGGGTCGATCCGGTGAAGCTCGACGTGTTGCGTATCGACCCGCCGCACGTCAGCCCGTTTCGCTGGGCGCACCTTTTACACGGCAGCTTTTCGATCGGCGGCGGGCTCGGGCGCCAATTGGTCGGCTGGAGCGGCGTGCTGATGCTGGTCATGGGCTTGAGCGGCCTTGTGCTCTGGTGGCCAAAGCGCGGGCGCTGGCTTGCGGCGTTCGGCGTCGCGAAAGGCGCGAAGGGCTATCGCTTCCACCGCGATCTGCATGGCGCGGCGGGAATCTGGCTCTGGGCGGCGTTCGTGGTCGTGACCTTCAGCGGCGTCTATATTTCCTTCCCGCAGCCGATGGGCGCGGCGGTGAGCAGCGTTTTTCCGGGGCGCGACCTGCGCGCAACGCCCGAACTCAGCGGCGGGCGCGAGGACGGGGGCGATTCATTCAGTTTTGGTGCGGTCTACGGCGCCGCGCGGCAAGCCGCGCCGGACGCCAGCCTTATTTCCATCGCCGCGCCGATACGCCCTGGGCAGAGCGCGCGCGTAACGCTTGCCCAACCTGGCTGGCGCGAAGGCGCGCCATCGATCACCGTGTTCGTCAATCAACGCACGGGCGAGGTCATGGAGGTGCGCGACCCGCGAAAGTACACGCCCGGCGAAATGATGCAGGCCTGGCAGCGGCCGCTGCACGAAGGCATAGGGCTCGGGCTGGTCTGGAAGCTTCTCGTCTTCGCCGCCGGCCTGTTGCCGCCGCTGTTCGTGATCACGGGCATTTCGATGTGGCTGATCAAGCGCAACGCGAAACGCCGCGCTGACGAGACAGCGCCGGCGGGCGCCGCTGCCGAAATGCCTAATTAGCGACTTCGATCTTGCGCCGGCGCGTGAGTGCGCCGAGCAGTTTCTGCAGGAACACCCAGATGCCGCCGATCACGCCGAGTGCGCCGGCGATCGGCTGCCAGCGCTCGACGATGCCTTGCGAGATAAGCCGCACGCGCGCCATCGGCGTGACCTGCACGGAAATGGTTTCCTCGTAGGTTTTGATGAGCGTTTCACCCTGCGAAACGCCGTCGCGCTCGATCACACCATAGACCTGCAGCAGCATCTTGCGATCGCCGCCAAGCCGGCGCGGCGTGACCTGCCAAGACCACTGCCCCGAGGTTTCCGGCGTGATCAGCACCGTGTCGATCGTGTGCAGTTTCTTGATGTCGAAATCATCGGCCACGAGTTCGACCCGCACCTTGCGGGTGATTTTCACGTCGCGCGTCACCGTCGGCCCGACATTGCCGAGCGTCGCCTGCGTTTCGGCGAGCGCGCCAGCGATCGTCGCCGACACCGTGTAGGCGACGTCGATTTCCATTTTCTCCGGCTTGTTGAATTTCAGCTCGGCGGTCTGGAAATCCGACGGCTTCACATCAGCCACGACAGGCGCGGGCTCGCCCGCGGCGGCGGGCGGCGGCGCGGTTGCTGCGGCGACGGCGCCCGAACCGGAAGGCTGATCAAGTGGATCGGCCGCTGCGGCGGGCGGCGGCGGCGCGGGCGCGGCGGCCGCCAGATCGCTCGGCGGGCGCATGCTGCGCGAGGCGACGCGCGGCTTCTTCGCCGCCAGGCCGATTTCCTCCTCGCTCCGGGCGCGCACGGCCTTTTCCGCATCGGCGCGCGCGGCGCTCTCCGTCGCCGGCGCTCCAGCGCCCGGCAGAATGTCGGCCGCCACCGGCGGCGGCGCGCCCTGTCCGGCGGCTGCGGGCGGCGGCGATGGCATCGGCGTTTCCGCAGGCGCACTCGCCCCGATTTCCGGCGGCGACGCATCCTGCGCTTCCATAGGCGCTCCAGGCGCCCCGCGGCCAAGGAGCACGGCGCCGCCCACGCCCACGAGCCCGAGAAGGCCGAGGCAAACCAGAAACGGAACCATGCGCTTGGTAACCGCGAGCACGATCACGGAGACCGCCAGGATCGCGAGCGCGCCCATGGCGAACAGTGACGCCTCGCCGGAAAGCGAGGCCGGACTGAACCCGGCGCCAGCGAGCGCCGCGAATGCGCCGCACGCGAAGCAGACGAAGAACCAGATCAGATTGCGCGTCACGCGCAGCAGCACGACCGACGCTACAAGCGCCACCACCACGCCGGCGATGACGACGATCAGTTTGGCCAGTGCCGTAGCGCTATCAGGGCTTGAGCCTAAGGTCGACGTGAGCGCGAACGCCACCAGCGCCGTGCCGCCGAGCCATACGACCGCGCCAATCGCGCTCCCCAGATACGCGAAAATCTTCAGCACCGCGCCCATGGCCCCCTCCGGCGTTTTGTTAATTCTAGCACGGCGGCGCCCGTCGGCCATAGGCAGGGGCAGTTATTCGGCGCGTAGGCGCCATCGCTAGCAAACATAGGTCGCGCCCCGCGCGGCTGAGTTTTCGCCAAGCGCGACGGGCGTGAATTGCCTTGCCCGTATCGCGCCATGCAGCGTATTTCAGAGCATGTTCGTGCCCAACTTTCGCGTTATTGGAGCATAACATGCCTGTCGAGTTTGACGCTGTCGATGTTCGTATCCTGGAGCAATTGCAAAGGGACGCGTCGATTTCGGTCGCCGATCTGGCTGAGCAGGTCGGGCTTTCCTCGAGCCCGTGCTGGCGGCGCATCAAGCGGCTGGAGGAAGAAGGCGTAATCACCGCGCGCGTCACGCTGCTCGACCGCGAAAAACTGGGGCTGAATTTCGAGGTGTACGCGACGGTGAAGCTGCAATTGCCGACGCGCGAAAATCTCGAACGGTTCGAGGAGGCCTCGCGCCGCTGGCCGGAAGTCGTCGAATGCTCGACCGTCACCGGCGCGAGCGATTACCTGTTGCGGATCATGACCACCGACATCCACGCCTACGACGATTTCCTGCGCGACAAGGTGCTCGCGCTCGGCCTTGTTTCGGACGTGCAATCCAGCATCGTCATACGCGTCGCCAAGCGCACGACGGCTGCGCCGCTGGGTCTTACGGGGAAAATCTAGGGCGTGGCCGTGGGCGGCTTGGCCGAGGCGAAATCAATCTCCTGCGGCGGCGGGAAACTCTGCTCGACCGCGCCGAGTAGTTTGGCCGCCTCTGCGCCGACATAGATCTGCGGATCGGAAGGCTGCTCGCCATCGGCCGCCTCCCATTGCGCGATCTGTTTGCGCGCGCGCTGAAACGCCGGAACCAGGCCCCCGCCCGCACGCAGGGCGCGGTTGAAAAACGCATCGCCGAAATAGGTCCAGTCGCGCTCGGGCTGGCAGCCGAAGGATGGGCGATCCTTAGAGGCGGCGGTCAGCAGGATCGTATCGGGATCGTCGCGAAACGCCGGCACGAACTGGCCGGAATAACACGCCGCCAGGATCAGCACGCGCTTCTTGATGCCCGCCTTGTCCAGCGCACCGCGCAGATTGCGCGGCGACAGCGTGTAGTCCATGCGTTCGCGGTCACGCAGGGCGATGCCGGAATTCGGGCCGCCATGCGATGTCATGAACAGCACGAATATATCTTCGTCCTTGTCCATCAATTCGCCGACTTTGCCGAAGGCGGCGACCAGATGTTCCGGCGTGGCGGCCGGCAGGCCCCGCCCGTTCGCCGCATAATTCGTCGCCAGCACGATTCTGCGCCCCTGCGCGCCGTAGCGCTCGGTTAGAATGTCGGCCGCATTTGACGATTCGTTTTCAAAGACGTGGTCGCTCCAGAGGCCAGCCGTCATGACGTATACGTCGTGTACGCCCGGCCGCTGGGGCTGGACGCCGGCCAGGGCGGCGTCGATCAACTGCTTTTGCCGCGCTTCAACCTCGGGCGGCAGGGCGAACTCCCCGCCTTCCAGCCCCATGCCCTTGTAGATGATCGGCTCTTTCGGCGGCCCCGCGGGGGCCTGCGCCGCGGCTGTTCCGGCCAGCAGCAGACAAAAGGCGATGGTTCGCAGGCGAAACTTCATGGCTGGCCTTCCTCGCGCCCTTGACCGTCTTGCTTGGCCGCCGAGCCGGCGGCTAAGTGCGACGGGGTAAGAATGATGACGAAAACGCCGCCGCGCAAGGATTCCTATATTCCGGTCCGACCGGGCGATCTGTTCAAGGCCCTTGCCGGCGCCGAAGGGCTCGGCGGGGCGGAAGCTTCGTTTCACGAGGCCATGCGGCTGGTGGCGGCGATCTTTCACTACGAAGCCTTCGCCGCGCTGGAAAAGCTGAAGGACCTCTATTTTCCGCTCGACCCCGACCGCCCGGGCGAAGCGGCCGATTCCGGCGCCCTCGCCCCGTTCGAGGAGGCGCTGACCGGCGTGCTGACAACGGCGAACTTTGTCGAGACGCCGTTTGAGGCGCTTGGCCGCGACGCCCGCGCCGACGCGCTCAGCGAACTCAAGCTCAAGACCTCCGACGCCGGCATCAGGCGCGTCCGTTATTTTTCGCGCGGGGCGACGGAGCAGAAATTCGCGCGCCGCCGGCTGCTGGGTCTTTCCAAGCTCGAAGTTGAAAGCGAAGTGCTGCACGACGTCGTGCTGATGGTCGCGTTCGATACCCAGCCGCACAAGCGCACGCCGCAAGGCGCGGTTCCCGGCGCGGTGCTGCTGAAACATTTCCGCAATGTCGCGCGCCACGAACTGGCCGCGCTGCATCCCGGCGCCAAGCCGACGATGAAGCGCAGCGACCAGGTGTTTCTCGGTCTGCCGGCATTGGCCGGCGGCGCGCCGCTGTTGCTGCAACTGGGCGCGGCGATCCCGGTGATCTTCACGGTGATCGCGGCCTATCTCGGCGCCAAAGGCGCGATCGACAACGATTCGGTGAAAAAGGCGCTCGCGGCGGTGTCCGGCATCGTGGCGCTGGGCGGCTTCATGATGCGGCAATGGGTGAAATACGAACGCCAATCGCTGAAATACCAGAAGAAGCTTTCCGACACGGTGTATTTCCGCAACGCGGCGAACAATACCGGCGTGCTCTACGCCCTTGTCGCCGCGGCGGAAGAACAGGACGTGAAAGAAGCCGCGCTGGCCTATCACGCGCTGCTGAAGCATGGGGCCATGGACAAGGCGGCGCTCGATGCTTCCTGCGAAGCGTTCCTGCGCGAGCAGATGAATTTCGCCGTCGATTTCGAAATTCATGACGCGCTCGGCAAACTGCAGCGCCTGAACCTGGTTTCGCAGGAGGGCGACAAATTCATCGCGGCGCCGCCGGAAGAAGCGCTCAAGCGCCTCGATACGGCATGGGACAATATCTTCCAGTACGCCGCGAAAGGCTAAGCGCGTGCAGGTCTCCCACCTTCCCTTGATGGTGAAGGCGGATCGCGCCGCAGGCGCGAGACGGATGAGGGCCCGTTCTGCTGACGTTGAGTTCTGCGCCAATGCCCTCACCCCTGCCCCTCTCCCGCACGCGGGAGAGGGAACGCCAATAGCCACGGGCTTTCGCTCCGCGTTTGGAAAAGTTCACTCCCAGATGGGAGGTCGGGGCGCGAACAGCGCGCCGAGATTCTTTTTTTGCGGACGCTGCTTGCGCAGCGCCTGCGCGGATGCTCGCGCCCCGGTTTGCGATCGTTTACCCCGGACAGGGACCGCGGAGTTGTACTTGGCCCAGCGGCTCGCGCTCTGGATGGACGCCCAGAGGCTTAGCTCCAAGCCCAGTTTCCGGTTCATGCGCAGAGCTTCCGACAGCTCCGGACCCTTCGGTTTCAACTACCCCGAAGGCAGAACCCGCACCGATCGCCGCCCTGACATTCAGAACTTTCGGAGCGCTCCGAAACCCTCCCGTGTCAGGACGAGGCGATTATGCGGGAGAATTGGCGCTGTAGGATAAGTATTTTTTATCCGCGGAGCTTTCCTTCTCCCGCGAGCGGGAGAAGGTGACCGAGCGGAGCGAGGTCGGATGAGGGTGTTGGCGCCGGGCTTCCCTCATCCGTCTTGCCGCTGCGCGGCAATCCACCTTCCCGCATGCGGGAGAAGGAAAGCGCTTCGCCGGGCGCGCGCGGCTTGCTAGAGCCTGCGCACGGAGCAGATTCTCGCATGCACGATATTCAGGCCATCAGGGACAATCCCGCCGCTTATGACGCGGCATGGGCGCGGCGTGGCTTGCCGAAACAGACCGATGCGATCCTGGCGCTGGACGCGCAATTGCGCGCGGCGAAAACCGCAAAGCAGGAAGCCGAAGCCGCGCGCAACGCCGCCAGCAAGCAGATCGGCGCCGCGAAGGCGCAGAAGAACGAAGCCGAAGCCCAGCGCCTGATGAGCGAGGTCACGAGCCTCAAGGAAGCGATCGAGCGCGAAGGCGCGAAGGAGGCTGATTTAGCAAAGCAGGTGCATGACATCCTCGCCGCGCTGCCGAATTTGCCGGCGGCGGACGTGCCGGATGGCGCGGACGAAACCGGAAATGTTTTGCGTGCCGCCTGGCCCCCCTCAGTCAGCTTCGCTGACAGCTCCCCCGTAAACGGGGGAGCATTGCCGCGCACATCCTCCCCCGTTTACGGGGGAGGTGGCGAGCGGAGCGAGCCGGAGGGGGTCCGGCGTTTCGATTTTCAGCCGAAAGATCACGTCGCCATTGGCGAGGCGATGGGATTGATGGATTTCGAAGCCGCCGCCCGGATATCCGGCGCGCGCTTCGTGGCGCTGAAGGGCGAACTGGCGCGCATGGAACGCGCGCTGGCCGCGTTCATGGTTGATCTGCACACGGAGGAATACGGCTACACGGAAATCGCGCCGCCGGTGTTGGTGAAGGACGAAGCGGCGTTCGGAACGGGGCAATTGCCGAAATTTGCCGTGGATCTTTTTTCCACTGCGTTGCCGATAGAAACTATAACTGAATTTTTTAGGGAACGCGCTCCGCGCATGGCCGTGCTTGCGCAAGCGGCAGACGCCGATGTTCAGACAAGGAATTTAACTGGACTGATGGCACTCGGGGCCAGGCAAATTAAGTTTCAAGAACTCGTCGATGCTGAGTACAATCGAGAACTGCTAGCCGCCGCGCTCTTAGGTGAGGCGATACCGGCGCGCCGTTGGCTCACCCCCACCGCCGAGGTGCCGCTAACCAATCTCTACAACGGCCAGATCGTCGATGAATCTGCGCTTCCCATCCGTATGACGGCGGACACGCTCTGCTTCCGTTCCGAAGCGGGCGCGGCGGGGAAGGATACGCGCGGCATGATCCGCATGCATCAGTTTCGCAAGGTGGAGCTGGTTTCGATCGTTGCGCCGGAAGAGTCCGAGGCCGAGCATGAGCGGATGACGGCTTGCGCCGAAGAAGTGCTCCGCCGCCTCGATCTGCCGTTTCGGCGCATGCTGCTCTGTGCCGGCGACATGGGTTTTTCCGCGCGCAAGACCTACGACCTCGAAGTCTGGCTGCCGAGCCAGAACAAATACCGCGAGATTTCCTCGTGCAGCAATTGCGGTGACTTTCAGGCCCGCCGCATGAACGCGCGCTATCGCGGCAAGGACGGCAAGGTGAAGGGCTTCGTCCACACGCTGAACGGCTCGGGGCTTGCTGTGGGGCGCACGCTGGTGGCGATCCTGGAGAACTATCAGAACGCGGATGGTTCGGTGACGGTGCCGGAGAAGCTGCGCCCGTATATGGGCGGGAAAGAGCGGATCGGGGCGAAGTAACCCCTCTCCCGCACGCGGGAGAGGGGCAGGGGTGAGGGACCTCAATGCGAGACGGACAGAAAATCAAACTGGCGCGACGCCTCCGGCAGACTGCGCCGAAATCGGAACAACGCGCCTGGGAAACATTGCGGCGGCTTCGCAAGTTTGGTCTGCCGGTCCGCCGGCAACATCCGATCGATCGGTACGTCGTCGATTTCGCGATCGTGTCGAAAAAGCTGGTGATTGAGTTGGATGGCGCGGCTCATTCCATTCCTGGCCGTGCTGAACTTGATGCTGAGCGCGAAAAAGCGATCGCCGCGCTCGGCTGGCGTGTGTTGCGGTTGCCGGCGAAGTTTGGCGAGGCGCCGGATGCGCTTGCGGCGCGGGTGCTTGAGGAAGTGAGGCGGCAGAGCGAGGCGTAGGCCCTCACCCCTGCCCCTCTCCCGCACGCGGGAGAGGGATACTGCAAATGGGCTCGTCAAGCCCTTCAATCAGCGGGCGCGAGACGCTAGCGTCAGCCGGACGAGTGGGGACGAAGCATGGCGCGGTCGCTGTCCAGCCGGTTTGACGCGAATACGGGGCCCAAGCGCATTCTCGCGCTCGACGGCGGGGGCGTGAAGGGCATCCTTACGCTGGGCATGATGAAGGCGCTGGAGCGCGAATTGCGCCGCCGCTCGAACAACCCGAATTTCGTGCTGTCGGATTATTACGATCTGATCGGCGGCACATCCACCGGGGCGATCATTTCGGCGGGCCTGGCGCTCGGCAACAGCGTCGATGCGCTGATCGACATGTATCTCGATCTGGGTCCGAAAGTGTTCGGCAAGCAGGTTGGCGATGGCGGCCTGTTCCGGTCGAAATTCGATCCCAAGGCGCTGCGCGCCGCGCTCGACCCGGTGTTGGGCCGCAAAACGCTCGGCTCGCCCGATCTGCGCACGGGCCTGGCGCTGCACGCCAAGCGCATCGACACCGGCAGCGCCTGGGTGTTGGCGAATAATCCGAACGGCAAATTTTTCGATCCGGAAAATCCGGATGAGGGCGTGGTGCCGAACAAGCGCTACCGGCTGATCGATCTGGTGCAGGCCAGCGCGGCGGCGCCGACGTTTTTTGACGAGGTGGTGATCCCGATCGCTTACGATGAACACGAACGCGTCACGCAGCGGGCATATTTCGTGGATGGCGCCGTTAGCGGCAACAACAATCCCTCGATGAGCCTTCTGCTGTTGGCGCTGCTGCCGGGCTACGGCTTTTCCTGGAAGTCCGGCGCACAAAACCTGATGATGACTTCGTTTGGCACGGGCGTGCGCCGGCCTGAAATTGACGGCGAAAGTTTTCGCGGCCAGCCGCCGGGCCTGCGCGGCGTGCATTCGTTGAAGTCGATGATCTATGACTCGCAGGTGCAGGGCATTACGCTGCTGCAGGCGTTGAGCGAGCCGCAAATGCCGTGGCGGATCAACGGCGAGATCGGCGACATGGGCGGCCAGCGGATCACGCCTGAGCCCTTGCTGGACTTTCAGCGCATCGATGTCCGGCTGGATCGTAAATCACGAGCAAAGCCCAAGCGCGGGCAAAGGGCGTCGCCGACCTATATCGAAGAGATATTGGGCCGCGAACTCACCGCCGCCGTGATCGATCAGTTGGACGATATGGCCAACGGCAAGCCGGCGAACATGCGCTTGTTACTGGAAATCGGCGAGGCGGCCGGGCCGCGTTTCGCGCATGCCAAATATCCGTCGCCGGCGTTCGATCCGCCCGACTGGACCAGTTGGGCGCTGGCGTCCTGATGCATCTGTTCGCGCGCCCCGAATTGAAGCTTGGCGCTGTCGGCCATCGGCTCAATCAATTGCCGGAGGCTGCGCGGCCGCGGATACGCGATACGATCGGGCGGCTTCTCGGCGTGATCGAAGAGATTGGCGAAGCGGCCGGCGCGGGCCGTTTCACCATGCTCTCGGCGTTGGCTGAAGGAACCGACCGCTACGGCGCCGAGGCGGCCCTTGCGCGCGGCTGGGCGCTCGAAGCGCCGCTGCCGTTTTCGGTCAAAAGGTATGAGCGCGATTTCGGCGACAAGGCGTCCGTGAAGGAATTTCGCGCGCTGATGAAAGCGGCGCGCAAGGTTCATCCGCACCCGGAAAACGACGCCGATGACGATGCCGGATATGGCGGCGTCGGCGCATTCATCGCGCAGCATTGCCATCTCCTTCTGGCCGTGTGGAGCGGCGCCGCGGCGAAAGGGCCGGGCGGGACTGGACATGTCATCGCGCTGGCGCTCGCGGCCGGCGCGCCGGTGTTGTGGCTGGGCGTCGAGCGCAACGCGCCGACGCGGCTGCTGGCGCCGGCGAAACAGAACGCGCGCAAGCACGATCTCGACCGGGCGCTGCGCAAGGCGCTGGCTGCGCGTTTCCAAACAGCCGAGCGCCCAGCGGAACTATCTGTGCGCCTCTGATCGCGATTAACCTCTGATTCACCATAAGCGCGCGGATGATCGGTCATGCGCGTCGATTCAGCCTTGCAGCAGGCGGCGATCCAGGCGGTGGAGCGCGCCTCGCAATCCACCGGCGTGGATTTCGGCGCGCTGCTGGAAACCGCCAAGCGCGAAAGCGGGCTGGATCGCAACGCCCAGGCCAAGACGTCTTCCGCCGCCGGACTTTTCCAGTTTATCGAAAGCACCTGGCTCGATCTCGTGGACAAGTACGGCGCGAAATACGGGCTTGCGCCGGCGGCCGATGCGGCTGGGCGCAAAAAACTTCTCGATCTCAGGTACGATCCCGAACTCGCCGCGCAGATGGCGGGCGAACTGACGCGGGAAAACGGCGCGACGCTGGAGGCCAAACTGGGCAGGGCGGCGCAGCCGGGCGAACTTTACGCGGCGCATGTTCTGGGGGTGGAGGGCGCCGCAAAGTTGATCCAGGCGCCGCCAGAAGCGCACGCAGCCGACTTATTCCCCAAGGCGGCGGCGGCTAATCGAGGGCTGTTTTACAGCAAGGATGGCGTCCCGGTTTCTGCCGCGGCGCTGCTTGCCAGGCTCAACCTGACGCCTAACCCCGCGCGCGAATATACGTCCATGGCGCCGGCGGCGTCGGCGTCTCTGTCCGCGCCGCCGGCCGCTTCGCTGCTGACCGCGCTCGGTGAGACGTTGGGCCTCGATCTGTGGGCGGTCGCGCTGCGGGCCTACCGGCGCGACAATGAGCGTTAGCGCGGCAAGGTTTCGTTAACGGGCTTCGGCCCACGCTGGCGGGCTAAGGCCGCGAGCGGGAATCACCCGCGCTTGAGGCGTGGAAGGACAAGACCCATGTCCGTCGTGACCATGCGGGCGCAACTGACCGATGCCGATATCCGCGCCCTGATCAAAGGCGCGAGCGAGGAAGAACGCGCGGCCGCCACTTACAAGATCTGCCGGAGCATCGACCACGCGCCGCTGAGCGAGGCCGATCGCGCGCACGCTGAGGAAATACTGGCGATGATGGCGGCGGACGCGGCCGTCAGTGTGCGCCGTGCGCTGGCCGTGGCGCTGCAGAACTCGCCAAAGCTGCCGCGTAAACTGGCGCTGAAACTGGCGCAGGACATCGACGCCATCGCGCTGCCGGTTTTGCAGCATTCGCCGGTGCTGTCGGACGCCGATCTGGTGGAAATCATCCGCGCCGCGCCGCCCGGCAAGCAGGCGGCGGTTGCGGGCCGCGATAGGCTAAGCCCCGCTGTCACCGGGGCGATCGCTGTGTTTGGACATCCAGATGCGGTTCAAACCGCGCTCGCCAACGACAACGCGCAGTTCGATCAGCAAGGTCTTCAGACCGTGCTCCAGCGTATGGGCGACCGGCCCAGCATCACCGAGACCATGGCGCGCAGGCGCGTTTTGCCGGTGACGATCGTCGAGCGGCTGATCGCCGTGGTGACTGGCGAGGTGTTCGACTATCTGGTCAATCATCACGAAGTGCCGCCGCAACTGGCCATCGACCTTGCCAGCGGCGCGCGCGAACGGGCCACGCTCGACCTCGTCGAGCAGGCCGGCCTGCAATCGGACATGCCGCGTTTTGCGCGGCAAATGACGCTGCAAGGCAGGCTTACGCCTTCGCTCATCATGCGCGCGCTGTGCCTCGGTCATATGGAATTCGTCGAGCACGCGATGGCCGAATTGAGCGGGCTGCCGCATCACCGCGCGTGGCTGATGATGCATGACGGCGGGCCGCTTGGCCTCAAAGCCATCTTTGATCGGTCAGGCCTGCCCACACGGCTGTTTCCGGCGTTTCGCGCCGCTATAGACGTGTACCACCAGATCGAAAGCGACGGCTTTGATGACGACCGCGAGGCGTTCCGCCAGCGCATGATTGAGCGCGTGCTGACCCTCTTCCAATCGGTCCCTCGCGACGATCTGGATTATCTGCTGGAAAAGCTAAACGCCACACACGCGGCGCCGGGCCGCAAGAGCGCTTAGTACTCGCCGCGGTCGAAGCCGAGCGCGATCAGCATTCCGGCGTGGGCGGGCGACTTCACATTCAGCGCAGTGACCGCGATTCCGGAATTGTTAGCGGCGCGTACACGGCCCAGCAGGGGCTCTGGCGCCTTATCCAGCGCAAGCTCAGGGCAGAGCGTCTCGGGCGTCTCGACCAGAATTTCTGTCAGCAGGCCGCGCAGACGCGCGCCGATCGGCAGCGCGCATGCCGCTCCGCAAACCAGCGCGACGCCCCATCCGCGCGCGCGCAGGCGTTCGATAGCGGCGAGCCCGGCTTGGCCAACGATCATGAGGTCGGTTTCGTCAATCTCGATGGTGACGCTGCGCATGCCGAAGCCGGCGCCGCGCAAAAGCGCATCGAGACGGCTGGCGGCGCCGGGTTCAAACAGAAAAGCGGGCGCCGGGGCCGAAAGCGGCTGGGCGCGATCCTCCGCGTTCCATATGTCGCGCGCTGCGGCCAAGGTCTCGATCCATTGTTCGAATCCAAGGCCGCTAGCTTCGACCCGACCGGCCGCGACGATCCCCGTCCGCAAATCAAGGCGCGGACGAGGGGCTGGCCGGCGAACATCTAATTTGAGGGCGGGAGCGGCGGACATCGGCGCGAGCCTAGCGCGCACGCCTTAAAAAACCGGGCGATGAACAGGGTCAATACGGATTAATCAGTCGTCAGTCGCCCAGCGGTCCACGCGCGATTTCAGCTCGCGCACCAACGCCAGGCCCGTGCGATCGTCGGCGTCCTTCAAGTTCGATCGCAAAATCGCTCGCATGCCATCGACATGGGCGTCGATCAGAGCGGGCGTTTCGCGCGCCGCGCGGCGGCCCTCGGGATTGTCGAGGAGGCGGCAAAGCTGCGCGCCGAGGGCGGTGATCAGCGGATAGCCGTAGGTGGTGCCGACGCCTTTGACGTCGTGAGCGCGCAGAAATAGCGCGTCTAGCGAGGCGTCCGTATATCCGTCGCGGCGCCCGGCAATACGCGCCCCGTCCAGGCGCTCGATCTCGCCAGCCATCCATTCATCGAAATTGATGCTCAGCGCTTCGAGGGCGGCTTCGGCGCGTTCGATCGCGCGGTCATCGAAGCAGGAGGAATTGGCGCGAACAGCGGTCATGATGGCGGGCAGGTTGACGCCGTAAGGTCAATAAACAGTTGATAGATCAGACTGAAAATTGTTCCCGCAGGACCCTTTCATCCAGCGCAAAGCCTTCGTCGAACAGCATGGTGAGGCTGAGTTTGTCCTCGGATATGTCCACGGAAACCACGTCGCGGACTTCCAGATTGTCCGCTGAGGCGCTGACTGGCCTCAGCTTTGGCTCAAGCACCTCAAGACGCACGTAGGCGTTCTGCGGCAACAACGCCCCGCGCCAGCGGCGGGGACGAAACGCGCTGATGGGCGTAAGCGCCAGAAGCTGCGCCCCGATCGGCAAAATGGGGCCGTGCGCCGAAAGATTATAGGCGGTGGAGCCGGCTGGCGTGGCGACCAGTACGCCATCGCAGGCCAAATCCGCCATGCGTTCTTTGCCATCGACGATGACGCGAATGCGCGCCGTCTGCGCGGTCTGGCGCAAAAGCGATACTTCGTTGATGGCCCGCCGCTCTTCCGTTGCCCCTGAGATGGTTTGCGCCCGCATCAGCAAGGGCCTTATGCGGACGGTTTCGGCTTTCGCTAGCCGTTCGAGCAGGCCCTCTCCGTTAAAATCGTTCATCAGAAAGCCGATTGTGCCGCGGTTCATGCCGTAAACCGGCTTTCGGTCGGTCATCCGGCGGCGCAGCGTGGCCAGCATGTGGCCGTCTCCCCCAAGCGCGACGATGATCTCGGCATCCGCCTCGCCGACGTCGCCATAACGCTGGCTTAGCCGGCGCAGCGCATCGAGCGCTTCCGGGCGGGGGCTGGCGGTGAAGTGAAGGCGCGGGGCCGAGGGCATGACGGGCTCGGTTTGACAGCAATCTTTGTCCCCGTCACGGTGTCGCGACGGGCGAGACGGCGATGCAAGCGCCAAACCACTTAGTGCGGGCGCTTATTGTGGGGGTCGCGGCAACAATGCCGTCGGCCGCTAAGGCTGGCGCTTGGAGCGCTGAAAAGCAGACCATCGGTTCGATTGCTTACGGCGAACGGGACGACCGGAGCTTCGTGGAGGCCGATCTTTATCAAGAACGTCAGGTGGCGCCGCGCTGGGGAATAGTGTCCCAAACCCATGCCGATATTTCCGCGGACTACGATCCGGCGGGCTGGCGCGGGGAAGGGCTGGTGGGCCTCAAATGGTCGCCGGTTATGCCAGTAAACGGCGCCGTGGCTGTCCAGGCTGGCCTGACATGGACGTATGAACCCAGTGCGGCCTGTGATGGGACCGGCGGCGAAATCCGCGCTTTGGCAGGGCGCGCCTGGGGAAACATGTTCGTTAACGCGGAGGGCGCCTATCGCCTCCGCGGCTCCGGCTGCAACCACGGACGGTTCGACCTTACCGCGGGGTGGAGAGCAGGCGCGCGCTGGTTAATTCTGGGCCAGGCGTTTGTCGATCGAGACCTCTCAATAGGCGAACGAGGCAGGCAAACCGAGAAAGTTCAGTTGTCGGCGACGCGTTTTACCGATGCGGGGCACGGGCTACAGGCAGGTTTCAGGCACGGTTTGGGCAGAGACGGCGGCGAAATGGCGCTGGTCCTTGGCTGGTGGAGCGCCCGATAACTGCTTCCCGGTAAGCATAATGTAGCGATCTCGCCATAAATTGAGAGAGAGCAATCACATCCGCGCAACGCGGAAGGGCTATAGGGACGCCGCAGGACATGGGACGCGTTATGCAGATCAAGGAAATGCTCAGCCGCGGCGTCCTGCGGCAATATAGCTTCGCCGCCGCCGTGGTGGCGCTTATCGCCACCATGACCGGCGTTATTCTGCTGAAGGACCTTGTCGGCCTGGCGTTCGGTGACGGACATGGCCAGCAAGCGTCTGGCGGCGGCAAGGGGGGCGGGCCCGGTCAGGGCGGCGGCTCCCAGGGCGACAAGAGCGCCAACGGGAAAGGCGATGCCGGCAAGGGCGCCGGGGCCCAGAGCGCCGAACGCAAGGGCGGCGGGGGCGGCGGCGGACAAGGCGGCGGGGGCGCGCCCCTGGTCGATGTCGCGGCGATTGCGCCGGCGCAGTTTTACGATGCGGTTCAGGCGCTGGGCACGGCCCAGGCGCGCGAGTCGATCACGGTGACCTCGAAGGTCAGCGACGTGATCCGCAAGATACGGTTCGATAGCGGAGACCGGGTCAAGAAGGGCCAGGTTCTAGTTGAACTCGCCAACGTCGAACAACAGGCCGACCTGAACAACGCGCGCGCTCAACTCGCGGTCGATAAGAGCGCCTTTGAGCGCTACAACGAACTCTATCAGAAAGGCTTCGCGCCGAAGGCGAAGGTCGAGGAGGCGCAGGCGGCGCAAAATCGGTCGCAGGCGCAAGTCGAAGGCATGCTGTCGCGCATCAGCGACCGCACAATCAGGGCGCCGTTTGACGGTGTTGTCGGTTTGCGCACCGCCAGCCCCGGCTTGCTCGCCACGCCGGGCACTGCGATCGCGACGCTGGACGACACGTCTGTCATCAAGCTCGACTTCGACGTGCCCGAGGCCCAATTGGCGAAAATGAAGAAGAACGTGCCGCTGATTGCGAAGGCGGCGGCGTTCCCTGGTGTTGAGTTCGCCGGACGCATCGATCAGGTCGATAGCCGCATCAACCCGCAGACCAGGACGGTGCGGGTGCGGGCCCTGCTTCCCAATCAGACCGGGAGGCTGAAGCCCGGCATGCTCATGACCGTGGAGGTCCGTTCGGGTGCGGTTTCGGTTTTGGCGGCGCCGGAGATCGCCCTGATCGACGAGGGAGACGCGGTTTACGTTTATAGGGTCGTCAGCAAAGGCCCGATGGCAAGCGTCGAAAAGGTAAAGCTCGTAGCGGGCCGGCGCATGAACGGTAACGTGGAAGTGCTGGGCGGACTGGACAGCGGCGACAAGATCATCGTTAACGGCATGCTCCGCGTGCGGCCAGGCCAGCCGGTGCGGATAAACACGGGCGGCGCCAAGAGCGGCGCCAGCGCGGCGGGCGGAGTGCGCACGCGCGGGGGAATCTAGCGATGGTGCTTTCCGACATATCAGTGCGCCGGCCGGTGCTCGCGACTGTGATGAGCCTCATCATAATCGTTTTCGGAGCAATCGCGTTCTTCAAATTGCCATTGCGGGAATTACCGGACGTAGATCAACCGGTCGTCGGCGTGGACGTTTCTTATGGCGGCGCCTCAGCGCAAGTCATCGAAACTCAAATAACGCGCCCAATTGAAAATCAGCTCTCCGGCATTGAAGGCATAGACACGATCAGTTCAGCAAGCCGCGACGGTCGCGGGTCGGTCAATATTACGTTCAAGCTGGAACGTGACCTGGAAGCTGCGACGAACGACGTTCGTAACGCCGTTGCGCGCGCGCGCAATTCTATGCCAATCGACGCCGACGAGCCGATCGTGTCAAAGGCCGATGCCGACGCTTCGCCGATCATCTGGTATTCCGTCACGTCAAAACAAATCAGCCGGATGGAACTGAGCGATTATGTTCAGCGGGTTATTGCTGAACGGCTGGCTACGATTGACGGCGTGTCCACGATACGCATGGGCGGGCAGCTAAAGCCGGCGATGAAGGTCTGGATCGATCCGGCAGGGCTGGCCGCGCGTGGATTGACCGTCGATGACATCGAGAGCGCCATCAGACGTCAAAACGTGGAAACGCCCGCTGGATACCTTGAGGGATTGAAGCGCGACTACACGCTGCGCGTTGAGCGCAGCTTCGCTACGCCCGAGGAGTTCGCACGGATTGCGATAAGCCGAGATCCAAATGGACCGTCTGTGCGCCTAGGCGATGTGGCGCGCGTAGAACTTGCGCCTGAAGACACCCGCCGCGTTTTCCGCGCCAATGGGGTTGACGCTGTAGGCGTCGGCATCGTTCGCCAATCCAAGGCAAATTCGCTTGACGTAGCCAAGGCGGTAGCCGCTGAGGTTGCTGAAATTCGCAAAACGCTGCCTGCGGGCATGTCAATCGATCTGACATCCGACAACACAGTATTCATCTCTCAGGCGATCCACGAAGTATACAAGACCTTGGGCGAGGCGATCGCTCTTGTGGTGCTTGTTATCTTTCTGTTTTTGGGGTCGTTCCGCGCCGCGGCGATCCCGGCGGCGGTCATCCCGGTTTGCATGATCGGCGTTTTTGCCGTGCTGGCTATATTTGGCTTTTCGATCAACCTGCTGACGCTCTTGGCGCTTGTGCTGTCGATCGGCATCGTGGTGGACGATTCAATCGTCGTGCTGGAGAATATTCAGCGCCGCGTTGACGATGGCGAGCCCACGAAAGTAGCCGCATTGCGCGGCGCCGGCGAAGTCGCCTTCGCGGTGATCGCAACTTCAGCAGTGATGGTCGCAGTCTTTACGCCGCTCTTGTTTATCGGCGGGTATGTCGGGAAATTGTTTACTGAATTGGCGGCCACGGTCGCCGGCGTGGTGGTCATTTCTGCGTTCTGTTCGCTCAGCCTGACGCCGATGATGTGCTCCAAGACTTTGCGCCCCGTTGGGCAAGAGGGCTGGCTCATCCGCAGGACGAACGAGATATTGGGCGCTGTTCGCACTTCCTACCGAGAATCATTGATTGGGGCGCTAAACAACAAGATCGGCGTGTATGCAATATTTGGCTTTGTGTTCTTGATGGGCGCTTATCTTTATTCCCGGCTGCCCTCGGAATTGGTTCCGAAGGAAGACCGCGGGTTCATCATGATCTCCATGGCCGCGGACGAAGGAACAAATTTCGCCACCGCCAAATCGGTGATGGATCAAGCCGAGGAGATCACGCGAAGCTATGTCGCGACCGGGGAAGTACTGCGCGAGATTACCCTTACGCCCGGCTTCGCGGGCGCGCAGAACTTCACCAGCGGGCAAAGTCCTTTGTTTTTGGCGCCATGGAACAAGCGGAGCCGGTCAGCGGTGGAATTGATGGGCGAGTTGGAAACACGCCTCGCGCGCATCACCGGCGCTACATTTCGGGTAAACTCGCCCGACGCGATTAGTAGCGGTGGGGGAGGCTCAAAGGGCGGGGCTGTCAGCATCGCGCTCGGCGGACCGGAATACGAGCCGCTGGCCGCATTGGCCGAGCGGGTCGTCGCCCGTTTGCGGACAAGCCCAAACTTCTTGCGACCGCTTTCAGATTTTGAACCCAATTCTCCGCGTGTGGTTGTCGATATCGATAGGGAGCGCGCGGCCGCGCTTGGCGTTTCGGTTCAGGCCGTCGGCCGCGCGCTGGAGGCGACAATGGGTTCGCGACGCGTCAATACGTTTACGCGCAATGGCGAAGAGTATTACGTTTACCTGCAGGCCGAGCGTTCCGAACGCTCTGAAATGGCCGACCTGACGGACAAATATGTCCGCTCTGACACGACGGGCCAGCTCATTCCGCTCGCTTCGGTGGTCACCTCTAAAACGCAGGGCGACCAGTCCACCCGCCCGCGCCTCAATCGCATGGCCGCGGTGCAGATCAGCGCCAATCTGCCGCCGGGCGTGGCGATGGGCACGGCGCTCAACGAGATGGAGAAGGTCATCCGCGAGGAGATGGGTTCGCAAAGCGTCCAGCTCAGCTACACGGGCGCCGCCAAGGCGTTCAAGGACGCCTCGGGCGCCATCGTGTTTACGTTTTGCTTTGCGCTGCTGATCGTGTTCCTGGTGCTGGCCGCGCAGTTTGAGAGCTTCGTGCATCCCCTGGTCATCATGATGACCGTGCCGCTGGCCGTGACCGGCGGCTTGTTTGGTCTTTATGCGTTTGGCTCGTCGCTTAACATTTACAGCCAGATCGGGATCATCATCCTGATCGCGCTGGCGGCCAAGAACGGGATTCTGATCGTCGAGTTCGCCAATCAACTGCGCGACCGGGGCAAGTCGATTCGCGATGCGATCACCACCTCGGCCGAATTACGGCTGCGCCCGATCCTGATGACCAGCACGGCCACCGCCTTCGGCGCCGTGCCGCTCTTGTTTGGCAGCGGGGCCGGCGCCGAAAGCAGGCACACGATCGGCGTCGTCATCGTGTTCGGCGTGGTGCTCGCCACGGTGCTGACGCTGTTCGTCGTGCCAACCTTCTACGATCTCATGGCGCGATTTACGCGCTCGCCCGAGGCGAATCGCAAAGAGATCGAAGGAATTGAGGACGCCGGCGTTGGCGCGCCGCACGCCCATCCGGCCGAATAGCTACCGCGCCTGCTCTACTTCAACGTAGGCGATGACGTCGCGTCGGTCTTCCGGCTTTTTGACGCCGAGAAATGTCATCCGCGTGTTGGGCACGAAGGTCTGCGGCTGGGTCAGCCATTGATCGAGGTTGGCGGCGTTCCAGACAATGCCTGATTTCTTCAAGCTATCGGAATAATCGAAATCCTTCACCGCGCCGGCATTGCGGCCGAATACGCCGTGCAGATTGGGGCCGACAGAATTGCCAGCGCCGGCCTCGATCAAATGGCACGCTCTGCACTGCTGGAAGACTTTCTTCCCGTTGTCGTAATCGGCGTCATTGTAGGGCGCCGGTAATTTTGCAATTGCCGCTGTCACTGCGGCCCGTTCAGCCTCTTCCTTGGCGTCAGCAGCCACGGTGGCGGAGTCCGGGCCGGTTGTCGAAGCGGCGGAGGATGGCGCGGGCCCTGGCTGTTCACAACCGGCGAGCACAAGAGCGAACAAAAGGGCGCGAGGCGCAAGCGTCATAAAAAATGGTCTCCGGAGCAAGCTGGTCCCGTGCCGCCTGCAGGACTCGAACCTGCGACCCCCTGATTACAAATCAGGTGCTCTACCAGCTGAGCTAAGGCGGCCTGGGGCGGGATGTATCGCGTGTTGCCGCGGGGCGCCACTGACGCGGGGAAATTCGCGGGGGCTGGCGTCCGTGCGGCGGCAGGGGCCGCGATCGGCAACAATACCGGCGACGGCGACGCCAAGAAGGGCGCTGTAATCGGGGGCGCCGCCGGTGCGGTCGTGGGGACCGTCGCCGGTCACCGATCACCTTATGCGATTTAGGGCTGCCTTCCGCGTCCTTCCCGCGTCATATTCTGCCGCAGGAGGGGAAAATGGGGGAGGACAACGGCAAGGTCGAAGAGCGTCTAGCTGCGCCTGGCCCCAAACGCGTGCTCTCTCTCGATGGCGGCGGCGTTCGCGGTATCTTGAGCGCCGGGATTCTGGCCGCGGTGGAGGCGCGGCTTATCCGCTTTTCCGGAAACCCCAATTTTCGCCTTTGTGACTATTTCGATCTGATTGGCGGAACCTCCACGGGTTCGATCGTTGCCGCCGGGCTGGCGCTGGGCATGTCGGCGGCCGAAGTTGCCGATCTCTACCGGCAGATGGCGCCGGAGGTTTTCGCCGAACAGGGACGCAACGCCGGCATTCGCAAACCGCGGTTCGATGCGCGCCGCCTTGAGGCCGTGCTGGCGCGGGAGTTGGGCGAAGTCGAACTGGGATCGGCCGCGTTGCGTACCGGTCTGGCTATTTTCACCAAGCGGATCGACACGGGATCATCGTGGACCCTGACGAACAATCCGCGCTCGAAATACTGGAACGCGCTGAATGGCGGCGTACCGAACAAGAACCTGCTGGTGCGGAAACTTGTTCAAGCGAGCGCGGCGGCGCCGACCTTCTTTGAAGAATGCCGCATGGTGCTGAATGCGCCTGGCGGCGGCGTGGACGCCGAAGGGGTCTTTGTCGATGGGGCGATCGCCGGGCTCAATAATCCGAGCCTGCAATTGCTGCACGTCGCCACGCTCAAGGGCTACGGCTTCGAATGGCTAAGCGGCCCCGATAGTCTGCTGATGCTGTCCATTGGTACGGGTTATTGGCGCCCGAAACTCGATCAGGAGTTGTTCGCCTCAACCAGTCTGGACGAATTGGCTCCGACGGCCGCGCGCGCGGTAGAGGCGCTCAAGACCATGATCCATGACACCAGCCAGATGGCCATCGCCACGTTACAGGGGCTGGGCCAAACAGCCCGGCCTTGGCCGATCAACAGCGAGTTGGAGGATATGCGCGGCGCAGCCCTGTCGCCGGTGCCGCTGTTGCATTTCCAACGTATGGACGCACGGCTGGACAAGGTTTCACTGCTGGATTTGCAGCTTGGCTACGAAGAGCAGGATTTGCGCCTGATGCGCGACTTGGCTTCGGACGATGCCGCCACTTTGGCCCGGCTGCACGAAATTGGGCTCCGGACGGGTGAAGCTTATTTCGCGCAGGAGCCCAACGCGCCCCGACGCAATTGGGAGCGCGCGATCTTCCCGCGCCGGTTCGATCCTGCTGAGTTTTCCAACCGCGCCCTGGGGCCGCCAAAATCAAAGTTGGAGGCGCTTGGGCGCGCCTGGGACGAAAAGAGCTGAGCGCTTTGGCTATCGCGGGACCGGGGGCCTCGGCTAAGGTCGGTCCGGCGAGCCAGAAGGGGCGCAGGGAGTAGCGGGCGATGGGCTTTTTCGACGCAATTCTGAAATTCCTGTTTGGCGGCAAGAAATCCGCGCCGCCCGCCCCCCGGACGACCAAGCCATCCGCCCCGCCGCCGATCCCGACGTCGGCGCCCAAGCCGACACAGGCGAGCCCGCCAGCCGCACCGCCGCCGCCTGCGCCAATACCGCCGCCTGCTCCCGCGCCGCTGCCGCCGCCGCAACCTGCGCCGCCGCCCCCGCCAGCGACACAGGCCCCTCCGCCTCCGCCTCCGCCGCCACCACCGCCGCCACCGTTGCCCGCGCCGCCTCCGCTGGTCCCCGCCAGCGCGCCGCCGAAGAACTATCTTGCCAGCCTGGCGGCCAAGAATCCCGCCGTGCTCACGGCTGCCGAGATCAAGGCAGCCGCTGACCGCATGGGGTGCGAGCAGGCCTGTATCCGGGCGGTGCTGAAAGTGGAAAGCAGGGGGCGGGGATTTAGTCCCGATGGTCGCCCGATCATCTTGTTCGAGCCACACATTTTCTCGAAGCAAACGGCCCGTAAATACGATGCGAGCAACCCCACGGTTTCCTACAAGTCATGGGGCGACAAGCCTTATCCCGGCACGCAGGATGGCCGCTACAAGCAGCTCGAAGAAGCATTTGCGCTGGATCCGGAGGCGGCGGTCAGCGCCGCGAGCTGGGGTTTGTTTCAGATCCTCGGCCTGAACTACAAGGCCTGCGGCTTTGCTTCGGCGACCGCGTTCGTATCGGACATGGCGCAATCGGAAGCGCGCATGCTCGCGGCGTTTGAAGCTTTTGTGAGGGCGAACAAGATTCTGGATGAATTGCAGAAGAAGGATTGGGCGGGCTTCGCGCGCGTCTATAACGGTCCGGGCCAGGTAGAAAAATACGCCAAGCTGCTGAGCGATGCGTATGCGGCGGCAAGCGCGCAAGCTTAGGCGCCGGGCTGGACAACAGGGGTAGCGCGTGGGCTTGTTTGGGGTAGGCCGGTCGAAAGCCGTCGTTCAGGATGCGAGTGAACCGGCCGTCGCATTGCGCGCGGCGGCAGCCGCGCCGTTCTCGAACCCGCTCGGTTTGCCTGAATTTCTGGCGCGTTTGGCGGCGGGCGATCGTGACCGCCTGACAAATGCGGCGGTGGACGTTGCAGCAAAGCGGCTCGGCGTAGCGGTTCCCGTAATGCGCGCGCTCGTCGCGGCGGAGGCGGCGGGGCGCGAGGGCTTCGGGATCGTCCATTTGCCGACGATGAAGTTCGAGCCCGCGGTTTTTTCCCGGCTGACCGGAGGCCGCTACGATCACTCAAACCCGGACATTTCCTACCCGCTAGCGGATGATCGAAGGCTGCCGGCCTCCCCCGCTTTGCGATGGCGCCAACTGGCCAAGGCGTATGTCATGAATAATGAGGCTGCGCTCAAGGCGGCGGCGTGGGGCATGTTCGCTCTGCGCGGCGAAGACCATGAGGACTATGGCTTCACCAGCGCCGCCTCGATGGCTGCGAGCCTTGCCGAATCGGAAGAGCGGCAGTTGGCGGCGCTTGAGGAATGGCTGCGCCGCCGCCGTGCGGCAGGTTTGCTCAAGGCCAGGAACTGGGCCGCCTACGGGGCCTTGCGCGATCCGGCGGAGGGCCGGGCGCTGGCTGGCCGGCTGTACCGGGGTTACCGGGCGCTGACTGACAAGAAACGCCGGTTGCTCTGATCCGCCTTGCGCAAGGCGGGCCGCGCCCCCTACATCCCGGCGCTGCATGCCCCGTATCCTGATCACGTCCGCGCTGCCCTACATCAACGGCGTCAAGCACCTGGGCAATCTGGTGGGATCGATGCTGCCGGCCGACGTGCACGCGCGCTTTCGGCGGATGCAGGGCCACGACGTGTTGTTCGTGTGCGCGACGGACGAGCACGGCACGCCGACGGAACTCGCCGCGCGCGCCGAAGGCATAGCGCCGGCGGAATTCTGCGCGAAATGGCATCTGGTCCAGAAAGATCATTGCGCGCGGTTTCTGCTCTCGTTCGACGTGTTCGGGCGTTCGTCTTCGCCGCAGAACCACAAGCTGACGCAGGATTTCGCGCAGACGCTTTGGGAGCATGGCTTCCTGGAACAGCGCACGACCAAGCAGGTCTATTCGCCTGCCGATGGCCGCTTCCTGCCTGATCGCTACGTGATCGGCACCTGTCCGCATTGCGGCTACGAAGCCGCGCGCGGCGACCAGTGCGAGAACTGTACGCGCGTCCTCGATCCGCCAGACCTGATCAATCCGCGCTCTGCCGTGTCGGGCTCGCCGGACATCGAAATCCGCGAGTCGAAACATTTGTTTCTGAGGCAGTCGCTGTTCGCGGAAAGAATCCGCGCGTGGATCGGCGGCAAGCTCAGCGAATGGCCGAACCTTGTCACGTCCATCGCGATGAAATGGCTGGATGAGGGGCTTCAGGATCGCGGCATCACGCGCGATCTGGAATGGGGCGTGCCGGTCAACGCCGCCGATTGGGGGGCCGACCCGGAAGGCAAGAAGCCGGACGCCGAGGGCCTCAGAGGCAAAGTGTTCTATGTCTGGTTTGACGCGCCGATCGAATATATCGGCGCCACGTGGGAATGGGCTGACACGCGCGGCGCGCCGCACGCCGAGTGGGAGCGCTGGTGGCGTAGGCCCGAGGCCGACGACGTCACTTACGTCCAGTTCATGGGCAAGGATAACGTGCCGTTCCACACGGTTGGCTTTCCCTGCACTTTGTTTGGCGTGAACGAACAGTTCAACGGCGGCAAGTGGATCGCAGCGAACGCGCGGCCCTGGAAATTCGTCGATCGGCTGAAGGGCTTCAACTGGCTGAACTATTACGGCGGCAAGTTCTCCACGAGCGCCAAGCGCGGCGTGTTCATGGATCAGGCGCTGGACGTTGCGCCGGCGGATGTCTGGCGCTGGCGCCTGATCGCCAGCGCGCCGGAGAGCGCGGATTCGGCGTTTACCTGGGAAGATTTTCAGACCGGCGTGAATGCTGATCTAGCCAATGTGCTTGGCAATTTCGTGAATCGGATCACCCGGTTCTGCGCTGCGCGGTTTGATTCAGTTGTCCCGCCGGGCGGCGCCCCGGGGAAAGCGGAAGAAGCGCTGGCGGAGGAACTCGACAAACGCTTACGGGCGCTTACTCAATTGCACGAGGCTATGGAGTTTCGCAAAGCCGCGGCCGAAACGCGCGCCATCTGGGTGCTCGGCAACGAATATCTGCAGTCAGCCGCGCCGTGGACGGCGATCAAGACCGACATGGGCGCCGCCGCTGTCGGCGTGCGGACGGGCCTCAACCTCTGCGTACTGTTTGCGCAAATCTCCGCCCCGTTCATGCCCGAGACGGCGGCTGCGATCTGCCGCGCCTTCGGCCTCGACGAGACCCATTTGCGCTGGCCCGATCGCCCCGTAAGCGAATTGCTCGCGACGCTAGGGCATGGCGCCCAGGTCACACCGCCGGACGTGCTGTTCCGTAAGATCGAGGACGAGGACGTCGCAGCGTGGAAGGCGCGCTTCGGCGGAGAGGGGTAGGGCGTGGAGCGCCGCGCCCGCCCATGCTAGGACAGAGCAGGGGGAGCGCGGCATGGACAATCTCGGGCAAATATTCGATCCGATCTTCGAGTTCCTGAAGGACGGATTTCACCATGTGAATGTCTGGTGGGGGCTTCTGATAGGTCTCTTCGCGACCGTTCTCATGCGCTCGTGGAACCAATTGTTCCTGATCGCCGGCGGCGCCGCGCTGACTTACATAATCATCAGGGAAGCTACGCCGATCGTGATGAACGGCGCGGAGATCAAACTTCCTGATGTGGTGGCCCTGTCATTCTGGCAGAACGCGCTCTCGTTCTTCGTCGGTTTTATCATCATCATCGCGATGTTCTTCGCGGTGAAGGTCGTAGCCTTTCGGCGCGGCGGCGGCAAAAAGGCTAAGGCTTCGCACTGATCGCATAGAGCGCCACGGCGCCGGCGACCGAGACGTTCAGGCTTTCCATCTCCGGCGCGATGGGGATGCGCGCGCGATGATCGCAGCGCTCAGCGACGAGGTCGCGCAGGCCCCGGCCTTCGGCGCCAAGCACGAGCGCAATCTGCGCCGCGCCTGCGGCGGCGCATTCGATGGTTTCCGGCCCTTCGCCTTCGAGGCCGATGGTGCGGTAGCCCATTTCCGCCAATTGCTCGACCGCGCGGGCGATGTTGACCACGCGCACTTCCGGCACGCGCTCGATGGCGCCGGCGGCGGCCTTCGCCAGCGCTCCCGTCAGGGGCGGCGCCTTGCGGTCCTGCATCACGATCGCGCGGACGTTGAATGCGGCGGCCGAGCGGAACAGCGCGCCGACGTTCTGCGGGTCGGTGATGGAATCCAGCACCAGCACCGGGCGGCCATCGACAGGTGCGCAGGCATCCTCAATTGCGGCCGCTTCCAACGGCGATGCGCGCACCGCGAGCCCCTGATGCACCGCGCCGGGCGGCAGCAGGCGGTCTAGGGCGTCTGGCTCAATGAGATCGACCTTCACCTTCAGGCCCTGAGGGAGGCGTTCAGCGCCGCTCCGCGTCGCCACAATACGCTCGATGTCGCGTTCAGGGTTGGCCAGGGCGGCAAGCGCCGCGTGCGTGCCCCAGATCCAGTTTGCATCGCCGCCGGAGGCGCGCTCGCGCCGATGTGCTGGACGGTGCTTGAGCGGCGGCGGCGATCTCACTATAGAACCCGGCTCCTGCGCGCCGGACCCAAGCGGCCCGGCGCGTCGGCGTTCTAGCGGAGGCCTCGTCTCACGGCGAGGCGTTACGCCCACGCCGGGCCAAGGAAACGGCAAGGAAGGGTGGCCGAGTGGTTAATGGCAGCAGACTGTAAATCTGCCCGCGAGAGCGTACGCTGGTTCGAATCCAGCCCCTTCCACCA
>DASZPV010000116.1:0-12001 GCA_035549875.1 Caulobacterales bacterium | reverse complement strand
GCCAGCAACCGCGCCGCGATCTCCGGCAATTGCGACTGGCGCCGATGCGCTTCGGCGAGCGCATCGTCAGCCTCGCGCACCGCCCAGCGTTTGCCCGTCAACGAGCGCTCCACGTTGAGGAACGCGCGCGCGGTTTCCAATTTCGGCGCCGCGCTCATTCGCTGCCTCCTTCCCCTTGATGGGGAAGGTGGATCGCGGCGCAGCCGCGAGACGGAAGGGGTGGAAACGGAACGACTGAAATATTTGCGCTAACCACCCCTTCAGTCGCGCTGCGCGTGACAGCTTCCCCATCAAGGGGAAGCTGGCGCCAATCGCCAAAGGCGGCGTCCACCCCCCTCAGCCCTTCGGCGTTTTCAACTCGATCTTGGCGACCGTGCCCGTCGCGGAGTTCATCACCAGGGTCTCGGTTTTGATATGGCTGTTCATGGTTTTCACGCCTTTCACCAGGGCGCCGTCGGTGACGCCCGTGGCGACGAAGATGGCGTGAGTCGAGGCGAGGTCATCAAGTTCATAACGGCGCTTGAAATCGGTAACGCCCGTGCGCGCGGCGCGGGCTTTTTCGTCTTCGTTGCGGAACACCAGGCGCGCCTGCATCTGCCCGCCGACGCATTTCAGCGCCGCCGCCGCCAGCACGCCCTCCGGCGCCCCGCCCGAGCCGACATACATGTCGATGCCCGTGGCCGGATCGGTCGTGTTGATAACGCCCGCCACGTCGCCGTCGGAGATCAGCGCCACGCGGCAGCCGACCGCCCGCAAGCTGTCGATAATGTCCTTGTGGCGCGGGCGGTCGAGCACGCAGACGCCCAGGTCTTCCACAGGCACGCCCTTGGCTTTGGCCAGCGCTTTGGCGTTGTCCCCCGCCGATTTGTCGAGATCGACCACGCCCCTGGCGTAACCCGGCCCGATCGCCAGCTTGTCCATATAAGTGTCCGGCGCATGCAGCAGGCCGCCGCGCGGCGCGAACGCCATCACCGCCAGCGCATTGGCCATCGCTTTGGCGGTGAGCGTCGTGCCCTCCAGCGGGTCAAGAGCAATATCGATCGCCGGGCCTCCGACGCCGACCTCTTCGCCAATATAAAGCATCGGCGCCTCGTCGCGTTCGCCCTCGCCGATCACGATCCGGCCCTGGATCGGCATGGCGTTGAGCGCAGTGCGCAAAGCATCCACAGCCGCCTGGTCGGCGGCCTTCTCATCGCCGCGGCCAACCAGCTTGAACGCTGCGATCGCCGCCACGGCGGTGGCGCGGGCGGCCGAGAAGGCCAGATCGTCGGTCATCACGGCATTGCTCATCGGGAACGCTTTCAGGAGATGCGCCAGGGTTGGCGGGTCGGGCCGTCCTCGATCGGGACCACGAACGGGGCGGCGGTATTAGCGTCAAGGCTTGCTATCTCCGCGACAGCCGCGTCAAGCGCCGGCCGGGGGCAAACCTGAGTAGTCAACACGATCGGCACATCCGGCGTGTCGTGCTGGGCGTCCTGGAGGAAACTTTCAATCGAAACGGCATGCTTGGCCAGTTTTTCGGCCACGGCCGCGATCACGCCGGGGCGGTCCTTGACCAGCAGGCGCAAGTAATAGCGGCCCGACTCCGCCCGCGGCGCGGCGCTAAGCGGGCGGAACGCCGCCACCGGCCGCCCGAACATCGCCGGCGCCCGCCCGCCGAGCAGATCCAGCAGATCGGCCGCCACAGCCGCCGCCGTCGGCCCTTCGCCCGCGCCGCGGCCGGTAAAGGTCAGGCGGCCCATCGGCTCGGCGTCGATCACCACGGCATTCAGCGAACCGCCTACGCCCGCCAGCGGATGGTCGAACGCCACCAGAGCGGGGTGTACATGCACGCGGACGGCATCGGCCTCGCGTTCGGCCTTGGCCAACAATTTGATGCGGTAGCCGAGCTTGCCGGCAAGACGGATGTCGAGCAGCGTCACATCGGTGACGCCCTCGATGTGGACCGTCTTGAAATCAGGCGCGAAGCCGAACGCGATCCCGGCGAGGATGGCGATTTTGTGCGCCGCGTCCGTACCGGAGACATCCATATGCGGATCAGCCTCGGCGTAGCCGAGCCGTTGGGCGTCGGCGAGCACGTCCGCGAACGAGCGTCCGGAGGCTTCCATCTCGGTCAGCAGGTAATTGCATGTGCCGTTGAGGATGCCGGATATCGCCAGCACTTTCGCGCCGGCGAAGCTCTCGCGCACCGCCTTCACCACCGGCACGCCGCCGCCGACCGCCGCCTCGAACAAAATTGCGCCGCCGTATTTTTCGGTCAGCTTCGCCAGCTCTTCGCCGTGCTCGGCGACCAATGCCTTGTTCGCCGTGACGACCTTGGCGCCGCGCTTCAGCGCGAGTTCCACCGCGTGTTTGGCCGGACCGTCAGAGCCGCCCATGAGTTCGACGAACACATCGACATCGGGATTGGCCGCGATCTCGCTCGGATCATCGAACCACGGAAATTGCGAAATATCGACGTCGCGCTTGAGCGAGCGGTTGCGCGCTGAAACGGCGATCACCTTCAGCCGTCCCTCGCCGATCGGCTCGGGCCCGCTCAGCAATTTCAGCAACCCGACGCCTACCGTGCCGAGCCCAGCAATGCCGACGCGCAGCACGTTCCCCCCCGCCACTTTTGACAAAGTCATTCCGCCGGATGCGAGCGCGCCTGCTCTTCCTTTTTCTGCCGCGCCCAGCGCCGCTCATCGAGGCGATTGAGCCCGAACATGACAAGGCCGGCGAGGAAAAGACCCCCAAGGCCAAGATAGTAAGGGTCAACCATATTCATTCTTCTAATTGATCGACCGCCGCTCGCGCCAACAGGTGCAAGACCAGCGTGGTAGCGAGCGCCATTATAGCGCGAAAATGGTCTTGCGGAACGTCCGAGCCGCCGAAAATCGGTTGCAGCACCCCTATTACCATGGCCGAGACGGCCAAGGCGTTGCAGCCGGTGGCAGTGAGCTTGCGATGCTCGTTGCGCACCAGCTTGGACAGCATCCCCCGCATTGCCGCTCACTCCGCCGCGACGGCTTCGGCCGGCTCGACATTGCTCTGGAGGAACTTCTTCAGATTGCGCGCGGCCTGGCGGATGCGCTGCTCGTTTTCGACGAGGCCAATGCGGATAAAGCCGTCGCCGTATTCGCCAAAGCCGGCGCCGGGCGCGACGGCGATCTCGGCCTGCTCCATCAGGCGCTTGGCGAACTCGACCGAACCGAGGTGCTTGAACTTTTCGGGCAGCGGCGCCCAGCAGAACATCGAAGCGCGCGGCGACGGAATCGCCCAGCCCGCCTTGGTGAAGCTATCGACCAGCACGTCGCGCCGCGCCTTGTAGGTCTGGCGCATGTCCTCGACGCATTCCTGCGGCCCGTTCAGCGCCGCCGCCGCCGCGACCTGGATCGGCGTATAGGCGCCGTAATCGAGATAGGATTTCACCCGGCCGAGCGCCGCGATCAGGCGCTCATTGCCGAGCGCGAAGCCGACGCGGAAGCCTGCCATGGAATAGGTCTTCGACAGCGTGTTCACCTCGACGCAGACATCCGTCGCGTTCGGCACCTGCAGTGCCGAAGGCGGCGGGACGCCGTCGAAATAAACTTCGGAGTAGGCCATATCGCTCAGCACGAACATTTCATGCTTGCGCGCGAAGGCGATGGCTTCCTTGTAAAAATCGAGATCGGCCACCTGCGCCGTCGGATTGGCCGGATAGCACACGATCATCGCGATCGGCGGCGGCACCGAATGGCGCACGGCGCGGCCCAGGCCGCTCAGATATTGCTCCGGCGAATGGGCTTCCACGCTGCGCACCACGCCGCCGGCCATGATGAAGCCAAAGGCGTGGATCGGATAGGACGGGTTAGGCACGAGCACCGTATCGCCCGGCGCTGTGATCGCCTGGGCCAGATTGGCGAAGCCTTCCTTGGAGCCCAGCGTGCTGATGACCTGCGTGTCGGGATTGAGCTTCACCCCAAAGCGCCGGTCATAATAGCCTGCGATCGCCTTGCGGATGCCGGGGATGCCGCGCGACGCCGAGTAGCGGTTGGTGCGCGGCTTCTTCGCCGTCTCGCAGAGCTTATCGACGATATGCTCGGGCACCGGCAAATCCGGATTGCCCATGCCGAAATCGATGATGTCCACGCCCTTGTTGCGCAAGCGCGCCTTCAGGCGATTGACCTCTTCGAACACATACGGCGGCAGGCGGCGTATTTTATAAAAGTCAGCGGGCGGCATCGGACAGACAATCGCAAAGAAACGGATGAAAAGCGAACGGCGTTAGGCGCGGTAGCGGCGCCGCTTAGCGTTCGGGGCGGGCGGCCGTGGTTTCCTTGCGGGCCTGCGCCTCGAACGCCCCGGCGGCGGCGGCGGCCTCGGGCGCCGCGGCGGCGGCGCGCGGACTGGCCGCAAGTGCGGCGCCGGCGCGCTCCACTTCGGCCTCGGTCGCCTGCCATTCCGCCGGCGTCTTCTGTGATGGAACCGCGGCCGGCACCGACGCCAGTTGAGGATATTTGCCTTTTTCCAACTCGTTCACCCGCTGGCGGAACCAAGCCGGCGAATCGTCCTTGCCGCCGAACATCGCGCAGCCCGACACGCTCCCCGCCAGGAGGGCGAGGATGACAGTGCGGTATGGTCTCACGCGGCGCAGCATAATGGGTGAAACTCCTGCCGAATCCACGCTCTCCTATACCAAGGCGGCGCGTTGTGTCACCATAATGGCCTGTAACGCTTGCGCCGGAACGGAGAGCTGAACGCATGGCGCGCACGAGAAAACGGGCAAGAGCGGAGCGCGCGGGCGCCCCGCCAGGGCCCGCTTCACCCGACGCCGCACCCGCCAAGCCGAAAAAAGCTCGTAAACGGGCCGCCGCGCCCCAGCCGCCAGCCCTGCTGCCCACGGCGCCGGCACAGGCCGCGCCGCCGGCCAAGGCCGCCGATTCGCCGCTGCTTGAAGTGATGCTGAGCCGCACCGGCGAGGACATGGAGAAGCTTTCGCTGAATCTGGCCGAGGCGGTGACCCGCGCCAACACCGTCTTTTCCACCGCGTTCCAGGATCGGGCCCAAAGCGGCGGCCTGGCGGCCCTCAGCGCAGACCCGTTCGACGCCAACACGGCGCTGCAGAAGGCATGGGGCCAATTGGCGGTTCAGCCCGATACGCTGCGCGAAGCCCATGCCGATCTGTGGCGGCGTTATTCCGATATCTGGGTCAACAGCGCGGCGAAATGGATGGGGGCGGTAAGCGGAGCCGCCGCGCCGGTACGCGACAAGCGCTTCGCCGACCCGGACTGGAGTGAAAATCCATATTTCAGCCTGATGCGCGAGACCTATCTGGCGACGTCGCAATGGATCGTCGATCTCGTCGATCGCGCCGAGGGCCTTGATGAAGGCACCAAGCGCAAGGCGATGTTCTTTGTAAAGCAGGCTGTCGATGCGGCGAGCCCATCGAATTTCGCCTTCACCAATCCGGCGGTGCTGAAGGAGACGCTCCGCACCCGCGGCCAAAACCTGCTCGATGGTCTCGACAACCTCGCGCAGGATTTGGCGCGCGGCAAAGGCATGCTGGCGATCACGCAGACCGATACGAATGCTTTCGAGGTCGGCAAAACGATCGCCACGGCGCCGGGCAAGGTGATCCATCGCGGGCGGCTGATCGAACTTATCCAATACGAGCCTGCGACCGAGCAGGTCTATGAAACGCCGCTGTTGATCTTCCCGCCCTGGATCAACAAATTCTACATTCTCGACCTGCAGCAGAAAAATTCGATGATCCGCTGGCTCGTCGGCCAGGGCGCCACCGTTTTCGTCGCGTCCTGGGTCAATCCCGACTCGGATCTGGCCGAAGCAACCTTCGAAACCTACATGGAGGAAGGCATTTTCGAGGCCGTCGGCGCGGCGTGCGAAGCTGCCGACGTCGATCAAGTAAATGCCGTAGGCTATTGCATCGGCGGTACGCTGCTCGCCACCGCTCTGGCCTACATGGCGCGCACGCACGACAATCGGATCAAGAGCGCGACGTTCTTCGCCGCGCAGACTGATTTCGAACTGGCGGGCGAACTCAAAGTGTTCACCGACAATGCGGCGATCGATTACGTCGCCTCGCGCATGGACCAGGCCGGCGGCGTGCTCGACAGCCAGGTCATGGCCGACACATTCAACGCACTCCGCTCGAACGATCTGGTGTGGAACTACGTCGTCGACAATTACTATCTCGGCAAGCGTCCCCCGCCCTTCGACCTGCTGTTCTGGAACGCCGACCAGACGCGCATGCCCCGCGCGCTGCATCTTTTCTATCTGAGGCGCTTTTACCGCGATAACGCGCTGGCCAAGGGCGAGATGGAACTGCTTGGAGAAAAGCTGAACCTCGGCGACGTGAAAGTTCCGATCTACATGCAGGCCGCGAAAGAAGATCACATCGCCCCGCCGGCCTCGGTCTATCGCAGCGCGAGATTATTTGGCGGGCCGGTGGAGTTCATGATGGCCGGCTCGGGCCACATCGCCGGCGTGATCAATCATCCGGATGCGAAGAAATACCAGCACTGGATCAATCCGTGGCTGGCCCCGAGTTTCGATGAATGGCGCGCCGAAGCGAGCGAAAGAGCCGGTTCGTGGTGGCCGCACTGGCGCAACTGGCTGGCCGACTATGCCGGCGATCTCGTCGCCGCACGCACACCGAAGCATGCTCTGGCCGACGCCCCCGGCGCCTATGTAAAAGTCAAAAGCGCGGCGTGAAGCCGCTAACGGGTGGGTGAAGCAATGTCCGGCCTTTACGAAGATTTCGTCCCGACTTTCGTGCAAATCGTCGAAGCGCAACTGGGCCTCGTCGAAAAGGCCGAGGCGTTCTGCGCGGCCAAAGGCGTTGCGCCAGCGGCGCTCCTGGAAGAGCGGCTCGCGGCCGACATGCTGCCGCTGAAATTTCAGTTTCAGATGGTCTCGCGCCATTCGGCCGGCGCGATTGCGCACTTTACCGGCAAAACTGCGCCGCAGCCCGGCGGCGATAGCTTCGAGGCGATCAGGCGCAGCCTCAATGACGCGCTGTCGTTTTTAGAGGCCGTCAAGCCGTCCGACCTGGCGGGCGCCGAAAACAAGCCGATCGCGTTGGAGATGCGCTCAGGCGTCATGAACTTCACCGGCCGGGATTATCTCGCCGGTTTCGCGATGCCTAATTTCATGTTCCACGCCGCCACCGGCTACGCGATCCTGCGCAAGGTTGGCGTGGAAATCGGCAAGCGCGATTTCATGGGCAAGATTCCCACGGCGGCTTGATGCGATCAGCTTGGCGGACGCACCGAAAGCATGTTCATGCCCTTGAAGCTCACGACCAGTTCGTCGTTCTGATTGAACCCTTCGAGCAGCGAAAACAGCACTCCGCGATCCGGCTTGGTCTTCGACCTGCGCGTTTCCATGACGGTGACGCGCAGCCGCAGGGTGTCGCCGGGCCGCACGGGCTTTAGCCAGCGCACTTCGTCAACGCCCGGCGAGGCCAGACTTGCGTTGGCCGACAGGTAATACTCCACGTAAAGCCGCATCAGCAGCGCGATCGTATGCCAGCCGCTGGCGATGATGCCCTTGAACGGGCCGGCGTCGGCCGCGACCGGATCGATGTGGATCGATTGCGGATCGAACCGTGCGGCGAAGGCGATCACCTCGCGTTCGTCCACCGGCACGGGGCCGAATTCGAACATTGCGCCCGGTTGGTAATCGTCGAGGTAGCGGTCCGAGACCGGCGTGGAGAAGTGCGCCATGCCCACCGTTCAGCCCACGCGCGCGCCTGCGTCAATACATATGCTGGCCGCCATTGATGGACAGCGTAGAGCCCGTGATGAAGCCGCCATCGTCCGACACCAGAAACAATACGCCGCGCGCGATTTCCTCGGCATGGCCGAGCCGGCCGACCGGAATCTTGGCGACGATCTTGTCGAGCACCTCTTTCGGCACGGCGGCGACCATTTCAGTGTCGATATAGCCCGGCGCGATCGCGTTGACGGTAATGTTCAGCCGCGCGCCTTCCTGCGCCAGCGCTTTGGTGAAGCCGTGAATACCGGATTTCGCCGCCGCGTAATTGACCTGCCCGTATTGGCCGGCTTGGCCGTTGATCGAGCCGATATTGACGATGCGGCCGAACTTGCGGGCGTTCATGCCTTCCCACACCGCCTTGGCCATGTTGAAGCAGCCGCCGAGATTGATGGCGATCACATCGTTCCACATGTCCGGCGTCATCTTCTTCAGCGTGCCGTCGCGCGTGATGCCAGCATTGTTGACGATGATGTCGACCGGGCCGAGCGCTGCCTCCACCGCCTTAACGCCCGTTTCGCACGAGGCGAAATTGGCGACATCCCATTTGAACGCCGCAATCCCGGTGTCTTTGGTGAAGGCCTTTGCCGCCGCATCGTTGCCCGCGTAATTGGCCGCTACCGTATAGCCGGCTGCCCGAAGCGTTTCGCTGATCGCACGGCCAATGCCCCGCGTACCGCCTGTTACGATCGCCACGCGCGCCATCAGACTTCTCCGTGCTCGTCTGAGCGGCATGTTTCGCCGCGAGTCATGGTCAAAAGCAATAGGCGATTGATCGTGCTGCGGCGCAGCGTAGGCGCGCCTAGCGCTCGACGCAGAGCGCGATGCCCATGCCGCCGCCGATGCAGAGCGTGGCGAGGCCCTTGTGGGCATCGCGCCGCTTCAATTCGTAGAGCAGCGTCGTCAACACCCGCGCGCCGGAAGCGCCGATCGGGTGGCCGATGGCGATGGCGCCGCCATTGACGTTCACCTTCGCCGGGTCCCAGCCCATGTCGCGGTTGACCGCAATGGCTTGGGCCGCGAACGCTTCATTGGCTTCGACGAGATCGAGATCGGACGGTTTCCAGCCGGCGCGCTCCAGCGCCTTCTTCGAGGCCGGGATCGGCCCCGTGCCCATGATCTCGGGCGGCACGCCGCACGAGGCCCAGGATTTGATCGTCGCCAGCGGGGTGATCCCCCGCGCCTTAGCTTCTACGTCTGTCATCAGCACGACGGCGGCGCCGCCGTCATTGATACCCGAAGCATTGGCTGCGGTAACCGTGCCATCCTTCTTGAACGCCGGCCGCACGCCGGACACCGATTCCAACGTCGCGCCAGCGCGGATATATTCGTCAGCGTCGATCACCGTGTCGCCCTTGCGGCCCTTCACGGTTACCGGCGCGATCTCGTCCTTGAACTTGCCGGCCTTCTGCGCCGCCTCGGCCTTGTTCTGGCTGGCGACCGCGAACTGGTCCTGGTCGGCGCGGGTGATCTGCCATTTCTCGGCGACATTCTCAGCGGTGATCCCCATGTGATAGTTGAAGAACACATCGGTCAGGCCGTCCTTGATCATCGTGTCCGCGAATTCAAGCGAGCCCATCTTCTGTCCGGCGCGCAGATGCGCGGCGTGTGGGGCCAGGCTCATGCTTTCCTGCCCGCCGGCGACGACGATCTTCGCGTCGCCCGCCAGAATCTGCTGATAGCCGACAACGACGGCGCGCAGGCCCGAGCCGCACACCTGGTTGAGCCCCCACGCGGGCGTTGCATCCGGCACGCCGGCGGCGCGGCTGGCCTGACGGGCCGGGTTCATGCCCTGCGCCGCCGTCAGCACCTGACCGAGCACGACCTCGGAAACGTCCTTCGCCTCGACGCCCGCCCGCGCCAGCGCCGCGACGATCGCGGTGCGGCCCAATTCGGCGGCCGGCACGGCGGCGAACGCGCCGTTGAACGAACCGACGGGCGTGCGGGCGGCTGCGGCGATGACGATGCTCACGGGGTGCTCCTGGGATGCTGCACCGCCTCAATGCCCCAGCGGGGCGGCTTTTCCAAGGGTTTCAGCCTGCTAAACAAATTTATGTTGCGGTCGCGGCCGCGTTTTTCTTGCAATGCAACCACGCTCGGCGGATGCTGTGAGCATCAGGAGGAAATCGTGGCCGAACCCAAATTGAGCCCGGAAACCAATACTCAGGACGTTGATACGGAATCGCAACCGGGCGAACCGGTGGTGATCAAGAAGTACGCCAATCGGCGGCTCTACAACACCGCCACCTCTTCTTACGTCACCCTGGAAAGCCTCAGCGAGATGGTGCGCACCGGCGCCGATTTCGTGGTGCTGGACGCCAAGAGCGGGGAAGACATCACCCGCGCGGTGCTGACCCAGATCATTTTCGAACAGGAAAGCCACGGCCAGCACATGCTGCCGGTCCAGTTCCTGCGGCGGCTGATCCGTTTCTATGGCCACTCAATGCAGAACTTCGTACCCGCCTATCTTGAGATGAGCATGGAGAGCTTTTCCAAGAGCCAGGAAAGCTGGCGCGACCAGCTCTCCAAGGCCTGGGGCGGCAAAAACCCGATGGGCCTCTTTGAAGAACAGGCCCGCCAGAACATGGCCCTGTTCGAGCAGGCGCTGAAAATGTGGGCGCCCTTTTCGCCCGGCTCGGCCGCCTCGCCCATGGCGAAGGCCGAACTCAAACCGACCGCCGAACCGGACTCTTTAGGCGATATGAAACGCCAGATCGAAGCGATGCAAAAGCAACTCGATCTGATCGCCAGCGGAAAAAAGAGCTAGACCTGCCCCGTGACCGGAATGAGCGCGCCGGTAATAGCGCGCGCTTCGCCGCTGGCGAGAAACAGGATCACCGCCGCCAGATCGGCGGGCGATACCCATTTGGTAAAATCCGCCTGCGGCATAGCCGTGCGATTGGCCGGCGTGTCGATAGTCGATGGCAGAACGGCGTTGACCGTGACGCGGCCTTTCATTTCCTCGGCAAGGCTTTCCGTCAGTTTGGCGATCGCCGCCTTTGACGCCGCATAAGCCCCCATGCCGGCGCCGGCCTTCGTGGCGCCGAGCGCGCCGATATTGACGATCCGGCCTTCGCCACTGGCGATGAGGTGAGGAAGCGCGGCCTTGCACGCGGTCAGCGCGGTTTTCAGATTGAGCGCGAACATCCGGTCCCAAACCGCAAGGTCGCTATCTTCCAGCGTCTCCGAGGCGAAGCCGCCGGCGATGTTCAAGAGGGTGTCGAGCCGGCCCGTCTCTTTGCGCACCGCGGCCATCACGGCCTCGGCCGCGGCGCGATTGGTGAGGTCGGTCCCAGGAAATTTCAGATCGCCCGCGCCCCCGATGGCGCCGACATCGATCAGCGCCACGCGGGCGCCGCGCGCCGCCGCCGCCCGCGCGACCGCCGAACCGAGCGCGCCGCCCGCGCCCGTCACCACGATCGTTTTGCCTCGCATGCCGATTTCTCCGTTGCCCATTACATGCTGAGCAAGTGCGGCTGACGTTTTACTTCCGCATAGATCGGGCGCGTTTTTCCACGGCCTTATGGCTGAAATCGTTGGCGAAGGTGATGAAGTCTTCGGTGACGACCTCGGTCGCGGGGATAGGCTTGGAGACGACGCCGGCGTCCACGAGTTGCTGGATGTAGGGCTGCAGGGCGCTGGCGGAGACGGCGCCGATCCGCCGGCTGTTGGGATCGGCCGCCGGAAGATCGTCCTGCCAGGCGGTCAGTTCCGCGGTTCGGCGCTGCACGTCCGCCTCCGAAAACGGCTTGCCCTGCGCAGTCAGAAACAGGCGCGCCGACGCCCTCGGGTTAAGGCGAATGAACAGCGAGGCTTTGACGATCGCGCGGCTGAACCGTTTGACAGCGTCGCGTTTGCCGTCGAGTACCGACGGGGCGGCCACAAAACCGGCATTGGTCACGTCCGCGAAGGCAGGGTGGCGGAAAATGCGCAGCTTCATGCCGCCGGCCATGATCGGAATGAGTTCGTAAAACGGAAACGCCGCGCCCGCGACTTTGCCCGAAGCAAGCGCGCTGGCGGCGACGTCTTCATAGCCGATGGGCGTAAACGTATAATCGTTCGGACTAAGCCCTGCCGCCGCCAACGCAGATTGGGTCGTAAATACGCCCGAAGCGGCGGCGCTGATCAGATGCACGCCGATGCTCTTGCCGCGGAAATCGGCAAGCGTCTTGATCGGGCTGGCCTCAGGCACGGCGATCACATAGCCAAATCGCGAAGCCCGCGAGAGAAACATCTTCAAGCGGAT
>DASZPV010000115.1:0-23332 GCA_035549875.1 Caulobacterales bacterium | reverse complement strand
GGAGATCGTTCCGAGGGGTTCCGAACTCAACGCGCATTTCAAAATGCGGATGCTCCTGACCAAGCATCTGATCTTGGCGCTGGACCGCCTCACGCCGCCGCGCGCCGACCTAATGGTCGGCAGCGAAATGAGCCTGTTCCTTTCGGGCGATACGGAATTCAAGCCGGACATTACAATCGTTCCGGAATCAATGCTTTCCCAAAACGTCCGCGGCCCGGACGTCCTGCTTGCGATCGAGATCGCATTTTCGTCTCAGAAACGCAATCTTGAGGTGAAGCCGCCGATCTACGCGCAAAGCGGCCTAAGAGAGCTTTGGGTGGTCGATCTCGACGGAAAGGTAACGCACGTGCATCGCCAGCCCGGCGCGGAAGGCTACCAATCCATAACCCGTCACGCCTTCAGCGACGCCCTCGCCGCGCGCGAGTTTCCCTCAATCCCCGTGCGCGTCGCCGATTTTCTCTGATGGCGATGCAGGGCGGCGACATCGAGGCTTTGTTACGCGAAGCGTTTCCCGACGCTGACATTGAACTGGTCGATACCGTCGGCGACGGCGATCACTGGAAAGCGGTCATCGCCTCCGCCGCCTTTGCCGGTAAGACGCGTGTGGCGCAGCATCAACTTGTGTACGCGGCGCTGAAGGGACGGATGGGCGGCGTGCTGCATGCGCTCGCGTTGGAAACGAAGGCGAAGTGAAACTGCCGCGTCTCGGCTTCGGCGTTTCCGGGCCGCACGGAACGCCGCTGGTTCCTGAGGCGCTGACCGCCAAGCTGATCCATCAAGCGCTCGAAGGCGGCGCAAATCTTTTCGACACCGCGCCGTTTTATGGCGACGCCGAAGCCCGCCTCGGTCGTGCGCTCAAAGGCGTTTCGCGCGATCGGTTTCTGATCTCAACCAAGCTCGGAAAAGTCCGGCGCGGCGGCGATCTCGCCGCCGATTTCTCGCCGGGGTTTTTGCGCAGCCAACTCGAAGCGAGTTTGAAAACGCTCGGCGTCGAATCCATCGACATCCTGTTTCTGCATGGCCCGCCGGAAAAGCTAAGCGATGAAGCGCGCGCGGCGTTTCTCGCTTTCAAGGCCGAGGGCAAGGCCCGCGCGCTGGGCATATGCGGCCGCGGCCCGGAGATCGCGGCGAATGCCGAGGGCATGGACGCGATTATGGCGCCGGCGTTCAGCCGCTGGGCGCCGTTTGCTCAGGAACGCGGCCTCGCCTTTCTGGGGATCGAGGCGATGACCGGCGCCAGGCGCTCCGGCCCGCCCACCTTGGGCGATGTCTGGCGCTTTGCGCGCAGCTTGCGCCGTGGCGCAACAAGACCAGCGTACAGGACGCCGGAACAGGCCCTAGCCGCCGCCCTGGCCGCGCCCGGCATGACCTCCGTGCTGGTTACCACCACCTCGCCGGCGCATTTGGCGGCCTGCCTTGCGGTCACGGGCCTTGATGGCGGGGCTCGCCGGGCTTAGCTCTAAAATTGGGGACACTCACTGATGGGCGTCCACGCTTGCGCGGTTTCTCATTGCCTATCAGTGAGTGTCCCCAATTTAGGAGCATCCCTTGTCCGAACCGGCCGTGTTTTCCGAAATCCGCAGCACCATCGAGGGCAACGACGTCGTCCTGTTTATGAAGGGCGTGAAGGCCCAGCCGCAATGCGGCTTCTCCAACCTTGTCGTGCGCGTGCTCGATCACCTTGGCGTCGAGTACAAGGACGTGAACGTGCTGGCCGACGCGGACGTGCGCGAAGGCATCAAGGCGTTCAGCGACTGGCCGACCATTCCGCAGCTCTACGTCAAAGGCGAATTCGTCGGCGGCGCCGATATCGTGCGCGAGATGTTCGAGGCGGGCGAACTGAAGCCGTTCCTGGCTGAGAAGGGTGTGCTGGTGGAGGCGTAACGTAACGGAGCGCCGGCTTCGAGCCGGCAGATCCATGATTTGCATTAAGGTAGGCTGGCTGGAAGCCGGCGCTCCGTTAATGCTTTCGTCCATCGCGCAAGATCAGCGTTTCGCCTTTTGCGACCGAAATCCAGTTTTCATCCTTCGTCAGCGGCCGTGTTGCGATCACGGTCACCCAATCGTCCGGATTGGTTTCCGCCGCGAAATCGACCTGCATGTCTTCATCGACCAACGTGGCTTTGCCGAACGGCGCGTGGCGCGTGAGGTAGCAGAGGCGCCGGGAGCAATGGGCGTAGAGCGTGCGTCCGTCCGCCAGCAGCGCGTTGAATACGCCGAGCGTTTCGAGGAATGCAAAATGCGCACGCACCGCCGCATCGAGCGCGGCGGGTTTGGGTTCATCGCTCCAGCGATCGCGTAATTGATCGAGCAACCAGCAGAACGCGTGTTCGCTGTCGGTCGTGCCGATCGGGCGATAATGCGCCAACTTCAGCTTCTTCACGCCGCGCAATTGGCCGTTATGTGCGAACGTCCATGTCCGGCCCCACATTTCGCGCATGAACGGGTGGGTGTTTTCCAGCGTCACCTTCCCGCGATTGGCGCGGCGGACATGAGCCACCACCATGCGGCTTTTGATCGGATAATCGCGCACCAGCTTCGCCAGCGCCGAATGTGCGCTGGGCTCGGGATCGTGGAACGCCCGCGCGCCGCGCTTTTCGTAGAACGCGATACCCCAGCCATCGCGATGCGGGCCGGTGGCGCCGCCGCGTTTGGCGAGCCCGGCAAAACTGAAACGGATATCGGTCGGGACGTTGGCGCTCATCCCCAGCAATTCGCACATGCGCGATCCCTAGCAGCCGGAGCGCGGCGGACAAGCGCTTACGCGCGCCGCCGCTCCTCCGGGCGCTGAATCACGTGCAGCGATAAATTCACGATCACCCCATCGCGCAGCACGGCGAGCGCCAGCTTGCGGCCGATCGCCTCGCGGCCGAGCACTTTGTGTATCGCATCCACCGACGGCGCGGCTTGACCATCGGCCGACAGGATCACATCGCCCGCGCGCAGGCCCGCGCCCTCGCCCGGCCCGCCGGAAACCACCTGCACCACCAGCACGCCCGCTTCATGCGCAAGGCCGAGCCGGCGCACCAGCGCCTTCGATAGTCCCTGCGTTTGCCCGGCGATGCCAAGCCAGCCGCGCGCGACGCGGCCATCGCGCATCAATTCGGGGATCACGCGCTTGGCGGTGTTGATCGGCACGGCAAAGCAGATGCCCTGCGCGCCGCCGATCATCGCCGTGTTGACGCCGATCACGCGCCCCAGCCCATCGACCAGCGCGCCGCCGGAATTGCCGGGATTGAGCGCCGCATCGGTCTGCACCACGTCCTCGATCAGGCGCCCGGATGCGCCGCGCAACGTGCGCCGCAGCGCCGATACGATGCCGGCGGTGACCGTGGCCTGAAAGCCGAGCGGATTGCCGATGGCGATCGCCAGTTCGCCAACTTTCAAACCGTCGCTGTCGCCGAGATCGGCGGCGCGCAAGGCGCCGCCCGTCAGGCGCAGCAGCGCCAGATCCGTGTCGGGATCGGCGCCGACGATGTCGGCGGGCACGACGAGCCCGTCATGCAAAACCGCATCGACGCGATGCGCGCCGTCGATCACGTGGTTGTTGGTGAGCGCGTAGCCGTCGGACGAGACGATCACCCCGGAGCCTGCGCCGTCGAAAGCGTCTTCCCGGCCGGCATCGCGGCTGTGGCGCTTGCGCCGCACGCCGATCACCGACGGGCCGGCGCGCTCCACCGCGCCGATGACGGCGGCGGAAAAGGCGTCGCGGGGATTGGGTTTTGCCGAGGCGGCCAGCGCCTCCACGGAGCGGGATTTGCCAAACATGGACCCTGAGATGGGAGCGCTGCGGCGCTTGCGCTAGCCCCTCGCCTTGCCGGCGCGATAGACCTGCGCCAGGTGCGCCAGCGCAAATTTCAACGCCACCTTGGCCGAGCGCGCCGGCCAGTGGGCGCGGCGCTCGATGATTTCCAGGCCGGTCTGATCCAGGCAGGCCGCGCGCACCAGCGCCGCCGCGCCCGGCGTCAGCGCCGCAAGCGCCGCATCCACCCGCGCGCGCGCATCGATGGCGCTGGCGCGGGCTAATTCAACGCCGCCGCCCGCGCCGCGCGGCGTATTTCCGCGCGGCGGGGCCGACCAATCGGCGCCGCGCAGCAGGCCTTCCTGCCCCGCCGCCCAATCCTGCGCCAGGCGTGCGCCGGCGGCGATTTCGTCGGCGGAGAAAAACGCCGCGCCCGCCGGCGTCTGCAGCCGCGCCAGGCGCGCCATGGCGCCGCCGGCGCGCACGCCGCGCACAGCGTAGAGATCGCCGTCGCGATCCACGGCGGGCCGATCGACAAGTTCATCGTGCTGGGCGCGCCAGGCTTCGTCCGGCGCGGCGGCGGCGCGTTCGGCGCGCGCGCGGCCAGCCGCGCTTAGTGCAAACGCGCCGCCGTCCAGCGCACTGAGCGCGCCGTCGGCGGCCAAAGCTTCCACCCGCGCGCGGGGCACCCGTGCGATCGGTCTGCGGCGGCGGTCGGCGCTGGCGTAAAGGCCATAGCCGCCCCCGTCTCGGTCGGGCTTCAGGATTGCGCCAGGCCGGGCCAGACGCGCCAGCAGGCGGGCTTCGCTCATCGCATCAGCCCCAGGGCCGAGGGTGGCGACAAAGCCGGCGGCGCGCGCTTCAGCACGCGCTCCATGGCGTCGAGCCAGGCGTCCACGGCTGCATCGTCGCGGCGCTCCTCCATCAGGTGGCAAGCGTGCGCGACGGTGGAGCGGTCGCGCCCGAAGGCGGCGCCCACCCGCCCGAGGCTCATCTCGAACGCGATATGCGTGAGATACATCGCCGCCTGCCGCGCCGTGGCCGCTTCGGCCTGGCCCCTGGTCGGCGCGAGCAGATCGTCGAGGTCGAGGCCCGTGGCGTACGCCACCACCCCCGCCGCCAATTCCGCCGCCTTGGCGTCCCGCAACTCCCGTCCCGATCGCATGCCTGCCTCCGCTGCTGGTCCCTGCGAGGATACGACCAAACAGCGGTTGTAGGATTATAGTCCGGTTATTGAGAAATCAATCCCCTGCTTAAAGGGCGCCGACTCGCTGTCCGGCTTTCTCAAAGAGAACGGTAAAGGCTGCTGTTTTTTTAAGTCGGTGGATTCCGCGTTTTAACGCGATCAGCCGCTGCGAAATATCGCTAGCGTCGGCATATGCTGGGCCTGTTACGGCCCAGCTAACGCACCCACACGGTCATTTGTTTGACTCCGCCGGTCCGCGACAGGCGGCTAGTAGAGCGCGAGCGTGACGACTTCCGAGACGAGCCAAGCGGCCATAAAGCCCAGGCGGTGCGATAGCGTGGAGAAAGGGGGCAGCCGCCATGACAGCGGGCTGAATGCAATAATGGCGAGCGCGCCAAGCGCAAACCTCGTCCAAATAAGGACGTTCTGCACAACGCCTTCTGGCGGCCAATAGGTCCGAAAAACAACGAGCCAGCCCAGCAAATAGAACAGGATGGCGAAGCTCATGCCCCATCCGGCCAGGTTGCCTTGGTGTTTCTTATCCATGGGCGCGCGAAGCATGGCGCCATTCGTCCATGACCAAGCCCAAAGAGCAAGATCAAACGCTCCCAGCCGAAGCCGAGCGGCCTACGCTCTCAGGCGCGGCTCTGCCCCAGCCCCATGCGCTTGGCGAGGTCTGACCGGGCCTTGGCGTAGTTTGGCGCCACCATCGGGTAATCGTGCGGCAGGCTCCAGCGCAGGCGGTATTCTTCCGGCGTCATTTTGTACTGGGTGCGCAGGTGGCGCTTCAGCGATTTGAACTTCTTGCCGTCTTCCAGGCAGATGATGAAATCGGCCGTCACCGAGCGTTTGACCGGCACGGCCGGCGCGCGTTCCTCCGGCGCGGGCGCGGATCCGTTTGACAGGCCGCGCAACGTGGCGAACACGATTTCGATCAGGCTCGGCAGGTCTTCGGCCTGGACATGATTGGCGCGCAGATAGGCGGCCACGATGTCGCCGGTCATCGCCGCCATATGCGTTTCCTTGCTCTCGCGCGCCGGCCCCATGGTGAACTCTTACGTTTCAGGGTTGCAGCGCGCAAGGTTTGTCAACGCCGGGACCCGGATACTCGCATGCCGCGCAGGAACTGGCGACAGGCTAAAGCTGGCGTGCATACAAAACGATCAGAAAGAACCCGGCAACCGCCAGAAGCCAAAGCGCCTGCCCGCCGCCGGCGCTGGCCGGACGATCGGCGTGGCGCAGGATTCCCAGAGCCTCACGGGCGCGCTGATGCACGCGGCCAGCCTGCGCGCCGGCCGCGCGGCTAAGCCAGTCCGCCGCCGCGATGATCCGGCGCGCCGCGCCCCGCAACGGGACGCGATAGAGCCAGTCCACGTCCGGGATTTCCCCGGTCCTGGCTGTGGGATAAACGCCGAACCGTTTGGCGAGCCCAAAGGCGAGCGCGGCGGCGCAGATCACTTGCGCCTGGGCCAAAGCCTGCCCGAGTTCCAGCGGGCGGAAACTGATCTGGTCCGGCAACAGCGCGTAAAGCCAAGCCGGATTGACGCCGACGGCCACGACGAAAAACGCCGCCAGGCTCATCGCCAGCACCACGCCGAACGGCGCATCGGCCGGCCGCGCGCCGCTATCGCGGCCGAAAAACACTTCAAACGGGGCCCGCACGCCGGCGTGCAGCACCGCGCCAGCCGCAGCGGCGGCGAGCACGTACCAGGCCGTGGCCAGGCCTTCCCCGCCCACCGCGCCCGCGATCACCGCCTGGCCGGTGAAGCCGGCGAACAGCGGCGCGGCCATTGAAGACAGGCCCGCGATGATCGCCATCAGCGCGGTCAGCGGCATGCTGCGCGCAAGTCCGCCGATCGCGCCGTTCGCCCGTTCGTAGGCAAACCCGACCGCCATGAACGCGAGCGCGTTGTGCGCCATGCAGGCGAACGCGAACGCCGTGGCGCCGGCAAGCGCCAGGGGTGTGGCCGCACCGACGCCGATCGCCGCGACGCCGGCCTGCGAGACGATGCCGTAGGCGAGCGCCTGCCGCAGGTTTTTTGTCGCCGCCGCGAACGGCAAGGGCGCGAGCGCCATTACCTCGCCGATCGGCAACAGCAGCGGCTCTCCCGGAAATGCGCGCAGCAGCGCGTAGAGCGCAACGCCGACCGGAAACACCGCCAGCGCGGCGGCGGCGGCGGGCGTAGTGTTGGCGGCGGCGTCCTTGATCCAGACGTGCGCCAGCGGCGCGCCGAGCATGATCAAGAGCGCGGCGAGAAACATCGCCCCGCCCGGCGTGCGCGCATCCATCTGGCCGAAATCGACCGAGCCGCCGGCAGACCAGATGAGCCCCGCACCGGCCACCAGCAGCAGCCCAGCCAACCCCTGCCAGATCAGCATGCGGATCGCCGCGCCCAGCGCCTGCGGCGTGCGTCCGTTCGCGGCGAGCGCGGCGCCGGCCAGCGCGCCGATCTGCGCAGCGGCGATGAAGCTGATGAGATCGCCGGCGAATACCGCCGCCGCCGCGCCGCCGGCCTGCGCCATCAGCGCGACATCTTCCAGCCGGTCGCGGCGGTAATCTGAAAACAGCGCCAGGATCGCCGCGATCAAACCAAAACCGAGCCCGAACACCTGGCCGAGCGCGTCGAGCCGCAACGGCGTGACGGCGAGACCGATCTGCGCCAGCGCCACCTGCTCGCCGAAGCCCGGCGCGAACATCAGGAACAAGGCGCCGATCGCGCCCGCCAGCATGATGATCGTCCGAAACGCCTTCGGCGCCACGAAGACCGCGGCTGCGGCAAGCAGCAGCGCAAAGCCGGGATTGAGCGAGATCGCGATCACGGCTCGTCCCCCGCCGGCGGCAGGGCGCCGAGTATCGCATTGAGCAGCGCCGCGACCGCCAGCGCCGCCGCGACGGTGGCGGCGCCCGCGACGAGGTAAAATGCGGGCCAGTCCTCAAACGGCAATTGCAGCGAAGGCCTGCCCACCGCGAGTTCAGCGGCCAACAACAGAGCGGCGCCAAGCGCGAGCGCCACCAGGATCAAGCCGCCGCGCTTGAACATGAACGCCCAACCGAACAGAACGCGCGCAAGCGGGCGGGTATCGTCAGCGGGCGGCAGGTCCTCGCTCATGGGCTCAGCCTCACGCCGAGAAACCGCGAGAGCGGATCGATCAGAAACAAAAGCCCCAAGCAGGCCGCGCCGCCGATCGCCACCGGCAGGATCAGAAGCACCGACGCCGCATCCGGCCGCACGAACGGATGGCTTGGCGCCGGGCCGAAAATCGCGCGCCCGGCCAGCGGCCCCAAGGTCGCGAAACTGGCGACGCACGAGGCCAGGATCAGCGCCACAACCCACATCATGTCGGCGCGCGCCGCGCCCGCGACGAGCCAGAGCAGCGACCACGCGCCCGCCAGCGGCGGCACGCACGACACGCTGAGCGCCGCCAGCGCGAAGGCGGCGAACGCCCACGGCATGCGTTTGCCCAGGCCCGTGAGTTCGGAAGCGCGCGTCCTGCCAGTCAGCGCCTCGACGGCGCCGGCGGTGAAATAGAGGCTGGTCTTGCCGAGGCCGTGGGCGACGATCTGGAACGAGGCGGCGAACAACGCCACCGGCGTGGCGATCATCGCGCCGGCAGAGCACAGCGCGATCTGCGCAATCGTTGCGTAAGCCAGGCGCGGCTTCAGTTCGTCCTTCGACAGCGCGATCAGCGAGGCGAGGATCGAACCGCCGAGCGCGATCACGATCAGCACCGGGCGCGCGATCGAAGCCTGGCTCATCGCTTCGCCGAAGATGAGCAGCGACACCTTGATCAGGCCGAGCGCGCCGACGGAAGCAACGACCACCGCATGCACAAGGCCGGCTGCCGGCGCCGGCGCGCGCATCGCCGCCGGCAGCCACAAATGCAACGGCGCGAGACCCGCCGAGGCGAACCCGAATACAAACAGCGCCAGCAGCACGTCGGCCTCCCCCGGCCCGATCTTTCCGGCCAGCAGCCCGCCGGCGATGAAATCGAGCCGGCCCGCCAGCCCGTGCGTCCACGCCATCGCCGGCAGCAGCAGCGCGACGGAAGCGGTAAGCAGGATGCCGAAATAGATTTGCCCGGCGCGGCGTATTTCCGGGCCGCCGTAATGCGCCACGAGCGGAAACGAAGCCACGATCATCGCCTGGTAGCAGAGCAGGAACGTAAACAGGTTCGCCGCCAGCGCCGCCGCACAGCCAAGCCCGACCGAGAGCGCGATCAGCACCTGCGCGCGCGCCGGCGCCTTATCCTGCATGGCGCGGAAAAAACCGCCGGCGAACGGCGCGTTGAGCGCGCCGAGCGCGGCGAACGTGGCGGCGGCGGTGAGGCCGATCGGTTCGGGCGCGAAGGCGAAATCGGCGGTCGGCAGCGGCCGCGCGAGCGCCACATAGCCCTGGGCGCCGGCCTGATGCCAATTGACCAGCACGAAAGCCAGCCACGCATAGGCGAATGCGATGACGATGTTCGCCCCGTCGCGCAGGGCGGGCGCGCGCGCCGCCGCGCCAATCGCCATCGCATGGCCGATCGGCGCCAACAGGAAAATCAGCAGTAGAAGATCGGCGTTCATCGTCCGCCGCCCCAGTTCAGGCTGCCGGCGGCGGCGTCCGCGGCGTGCAACGGGGCCGCGCCGTCAAAGCCAAAAGCGATGATCATCACAGCGGCGATAAACAGGCCCGGCGCCAGATACGTCGTGCGCGGCCGTGGCGCGTCAGGCGCCGGGGCGCGCAGATACATACGCTCGAACGCCCTGGCCGCGAAAATCACCGACGCGAGCGAAGACAGAATGATCCCCGCCGCGCCCCACCATATCCGCGCCTCGAACGTCGCTTGTAAAAGCGACCAGCGGCTCAGGAAGCCTGCCGTCATCGGCGCGCCGATCAGGCTGAGCAAAGCGGCCGAAATCGCGAGCGACAAGAATGGCGCGCGCTTGCCGAGGCCCTGCAAAACCTGCATCGGCGCACCCGCCCCGCTTTCGCTGCGCAAGGCGGCGGCGGCGGCGTAGAGGATGAAGATGCTGACGGTTTGGTTGGCGAGTTGAAACAGCGCGCCCGACACGCCGCCAGCGGAAGCGGCGGAAAAGCCGATCGCCACGCAGCCCGCCTGCGCAGCGCCGGCATAGACGGCGAAGCGCCGAAAATCCCGCGCCGCCATCGCCTGCGCCGATGCGGCCAGCGCGCCGACGGCGCCGAGCAGGCTGAGCCCGAGGCTTAGGCCGTGTTGCAAACCGGGCGCGAGCGCGCTGGCGGCGAGCGCTACGAGGCGTCCCGCAGCGATGGCGCCGGCAGCGGGCAGCAGCGCGCCGAGCGCGACCGCGCTCCACGCTGGTCCGCGGCTGAACGCGCCGACCGCCCACGCATGCAGCGGCGCAAGGCCCGCCGCCATCGCCAGGCCGGCGGCCATCAGACCAAGGCCCGCCGAAGCGCTGCGCGTGTCTTCGGCGGCGCTGAGCACGCCGCTGACCTGATCGAGATCGGCCGCGCCGGTGGACATGAACACGAGCGCAGCGCCGAACCCGAACAGGCCCGTCCCGATGGCGCCGACGATAACAACGTTGAGCGCCGCCGGCCCCGCGCGCCGATCATGTTCGGCGCCCATGGCGGTCAGCGCGCCGAGCGCAATCCACATCCATTGCAGAAATGCAAACAGCACGAACAGATCGCCGGCCACCAGCAGCCCTACGGCGCCGGCGAGCGCCGCTGACGTGGCGGCGGCGGCGAGCGGCTGGCGCTCGCGGTCGATCTCGTCGCGCAGCGCGCCGAGTCCGCCGCCAATACCGAGCATGGCGAAGACGCCAATCAGCACCAGCGCGTAGGCCGACAGACCGTCTATGCGCAGAGCGACGCCGAGCGGCGCGTTCCAGCCGCCCAGCGGATCGGAAAGACGTTGATCATAGCCAATCGCGGCGGCGAGCGCGGCGGCGGTCAGCGCCGCCGCGCCGAGCAGAACGATCGCCCACGCCCCGCGCCCGGATGGCGACAGCGCCGCGCCCGCCATCGCCACGAGCGGCGCGAGCAAAACCAGAATCGGCGCGTTGGCGCGCACGAAATCGAACAAGGCGCCGCTCACGCCTCGTTCTCCGTATCGTCCTGCGCCCGGTCGGCGGCCTCGATCGCATCGCCCTCGATCGAGCCGTAAGCTTCGCGGATACGCACCACGATCGCCAGCGCCAGGATCAATCCGGCAGCCCCGGCAATAAGCACAGCGCGCGCGAAGCTTTGTTGCAGCGGATTGGAGAAGACCTTGCCGAACGCGCCCTGACCGGGCGGCAGGATCGGCGCTTCGGCGCCCGCCAGCACGCCGGACGCAACAAGGAACAGCGCTAGCGCCGTCCAGATCATCGCCACGCCGACGATGCGCTTCAGCAGGTTGGGCGCGCTCGCAGCCAGTCCCGCGCCGATCAGCGCGAACGCCACGATCAGCGCATAGGGCAAACCGGCGAGGATTTGCAGGCTCACCATTCGCCGTCCGATATCTCGGCGGCGCGGCCGGCGATGGCGAAGAACGCCAGGATGAAGCTGCAAGAAGCGGCAAGCGCGACGCCCGCTTCGATCAGCGTGGCGCCGAGCCGCATGGTGGCCGGACCGGGCTGGGCGAGCGCGCGAAAATCCAGAAAGCCATAGCCGCGCACAAAGCCCGCGACGCCGACGCCAAGCAGCAAGATGATCCCGAGCGCCGCGCCGAGCCGCAAGGCGATGGTCGGCACGGCGCGGCGCGCCGCATCGATGCCGAACAGGAGGCCGAACAGCAGCACGCCAGCGGCGAACGCGCCGGCGGCGGCGAACCCGCCGCCCGGCGCGCCGGCGCCATCGACCGCCAGATGCGCGGCGAACACGAACAGCACCGGAATGGCGAACTTGCTCGCCGCGCGGACGATGACCGGGCGATGCGCGCTCATTCGCGCCGCTCCTCGATCTCCGCAGGATTCTGGGCCAGAGTCTCGGCCAGAGTCTGGGCCGGATGCCGGCGCAACGCCGAACGCTCGCCAAAGCCCAGCACCGCATAGGCGCCGAGCGAGGCGACGAACAGGACGCAAACCGCGAGAATGGAATCGATCGCGCGATAATTCGCCGACACCGCCATCACCGCATTGGCCAGGCCGCTCTCGCCAAGGGCGCGGTTGACATAGATGACGCCCGCGCCGGCCCCAGCCGTGAGGCTCTTGGCGCCGATCTCAGGCACATCGGCGCAAGCCCACAACACAAGGCCCGCCAGCGCCGCCGTGACCGCCGCCGCCAGCCAGCCCGGCTTGCGCGGCGCCGCGGTCTTGGCGGTGAGGCTGACGGCGCCGAGAAAAAGCGGCGCGACAATGCCGACGCCGACCAAAGCCGCCACCAGCGCCGGATCGGGCGCGTCGAGCGCCAGCATCGCGCCGGCCAGCACAAGCGCCATCGTCGCCAGCATCGCAGCCATCGCAAACAGGGAGCGCGCGCGCAGCGCGAATACGGCAAGAGCGATCAGGATCGCGCCGAGCCCGATCAGCACCCAGGCCTTCGGTTCGCCGATCATGGCGCGTCCTCAGCGTCCAGTTTGCCGACGCGCGGCGCCAGGCCCGCCGCATGCGCGGCGTTGGCCAGCATATGCGAAAGCGCCGGCCCGACGATCGCGAGCAAGACCGCCAGCACCAATACGCGCAGGCCGAAGCGCCCGTCCCACGCGCCGATGGCGAGCGCGGCGAGCACCAGCGCGCCGCCCCATGTATAGGACGGCGTAAGCGTGTGCAGGCGGGCGTAGAGATCGGGAAGGCGCGCCTGTCCGATCGCGGCGATCAGCAGGATCAGTCCCCCCGCCGCCAGCAACGCCGCGCCGATCAGCAGGCGTACATCGTCCAGCGCGATGGCGATGGGGGCCGCGTTCATGGCGCCCCCGCCCGCGTCAGCCCCGTCTGCAGCGAGCGCAGACGGAATAGTTTCAGCGCGGCGACCGCAAACACCAGATCGGCGAACACGATCGCCAGCGCCACGTCGATCCAGTCGGGACGCTCAACGAGGGCGGCGATTGCCGCGGTCAGCAGAGCGGCGGTGAGCGCGGCGCCATGCGCGCCGAGCACGCGGTCGTGCAGCGTGGGGCCGATCAGCACGCGGCTCACCCAGGCGGCGAGCGCCAGAACCAGGATCACCGAAGCGGCGGCGGCGATCATGACGCAGGCTCCCGTTCGCCCACGGCGGCGATTGCGGCGCGCTCCAGCGCGGCCAGTTCGGCTTCGTCGAAATCGTCCTCGACCAAGGCGTGGACCAGCAGGGAATCTTCGTCGCAATCGACGGCGAGCAGGCCCGGCTCCAGCGTCACGGCGTTGGCCAGCGCGCCTTGAGACGCAGCGCCCCCGCCGCGCAGCTTGAAGCGCGCCAGCGCCGGATAGAGGCGCATGTCGGCGCGCGACAGCGCCGCGGCCAGGCGCAGCGCGCCGCCGAGCGAGGCTGGCGCGCGCGCGGCCATGAACATCGCCAGCCCCGGCGCGCGCAGATAGGGCGCGCCCTCCCGGTCGAGCAGGCCCAACCGCCAGGAGGCCGCGACGACCAGAAAAATGGCCATCGCGCCCGCAATTAGCCCGTCAAGGCTGAACGGCGCGGGCGAAAGCGCCAGCCAGAACGCCGCCGCGCCAGCGATCAACGCCGCAGCGTATGCCATTGGGGCGATTCCTCCGCGTGCGACTCACCAGAAAAGCGAAGCTTCGGGTTTATCGGCGGATGGCCGGTTTTCAAAGCCGGGCGTGGGCCGGCCTGTGGGGCGTCCGCTAGGGCCGCCAGCCCATGACCAGCGCCGCGGTGCGCCGGGCCGGCGCAAATTCAAGGCTGGGATCGCCCGGATCGATCTTCTCGGCATCGACAGGGGCGTCGGCGCTGAGCGACCAGTTCCAGTACCGCAGCACGGTCTGGGCCTTGGCGGTGGCGAGCGTATCGAACACGTACAGCGTGCGCTGCCAGGGCGATTGGGGATCTTCGCCTCCGGCGCGCTTCAGCGCGCGCCAGAGCGCGGCGAGCAGATCGCGCTTCAGCCCCACCGATTTGGCCAGCACGGCGATCGGCTCGCCAGTCGTGTCCGTCAGGATGCGCGCGCCAATCGCCGGCCGTACGCCGCACAGATGCGCGATCTCGACGACCAACTCGCGGGTGACGCCCTTCTCAGCCATCACTTCGATTGCGCGCTCAAGAGATTTATAGCTCGATCGCTCCGCCGCCGCACGGCTGCGCTGGCGGCGCTCGATGAATTGCAGCGCCATGCGCGCCTGCGGATCGGTCCATTTCTCTTCGGCGGCGAGGACGAACAGGTCGGACACTTCCTGCAGCAAAACCGAGCGATCCACCGCGAAGCGGCGCAGGATATGCAGCCGCGCATCGGAATCGGCCCACCAGAACAACGTCAGCGCCTGGGCGGGCTTTACTTCCTCGCGCGTCAGCAGCGCGCCGGCCAATTGGCGATGGCGGCGAGACTGCGCGACGACGAGATCAATCCCCACGGCGGAGAATTTAGTGAACGGGTTGCGCAGCGCCGCTTCGATCACGGCGGGATCTTCGGTGCGGATCAGCGCCTCGGTGACGGTCTCGGACAAGTTCCGGCGTAGGGCGATCGCGGCCCAATGCGCGGGCGTGCCGGCATGGATCGTGGCGACGAGATCGGAATCATCGAACGCGGGCGAGGTTTCGATCAGCGTCTGGGCGACTGATATCTGGTCGCGCGCCAGATAACGCAGGATCGTTTTTGGCGCATCGACGATTTGGGCCATGCGCGCGGCGCAACGCTCGCGCAGATCGACGTCGGCGGTGCGCAGCAGACCGATCAGGATGTCGCCGGCGAGCTGGCGTTCGTGCGGCGCTATGCGCGTGGCCGGCCAGGTCACGATCTCGGCCAGACGCTGGGCGATGAGCGTACGGGCCCGGCGCTGGGCGGCCCCTTCGGCCTCCAGCCCGGACGGCGGCTCGCTGAGATCGTCCATGAGTTCCGATCGGCCCTTCCAGACCGACCAGAACATGAGGACTTTAAGCTTTCGTCACCATCAGGAAGCGTTAACCGTTTACTTGCCCTTCGGCGCGGTTGCCTTCGCGTTGAACGCCTCGACGGATTTTCCCCAGGTCTCGGAGACTTTGCTCATCGGAGCGGTCCTGGCGTTCACCGCATCCACCCTGGCGAAATAGTCCTTCACTTCGGGCGTATCCTGAACGGCCTTCAGCGCTTTGGCCGCTTCAATATACTTCGCGACGTTTGGCTGGGCCTCAAGCGTCGCAAGGTTCGCTTTTTCGCATGCGATCACGGCATTCGCCGTCGTGACCCAAGCTTGATAGGCTTTGTCGCCCTTTTGCATCTCGGCGGGCTTGGCCGTGGCGCCATCGGGAAGCGTCGGCGCCGGCGGCGGCGCTGGACAGGCCGCCGCTTGGGCGAAAGCCGGCGCGGCGCCAAACATCACCAGCGCAACCGCAGTCGCGCCCAAAACCATTTTCATACGCATCCTCCTATCCGTCTCGCCGCCGTATCCCCCGGCAGGGGATGTTTCGCGGTCGATTTCGACCAAAATGGGGTGGCGTGCAAGGCGCCTGCATTGACACGCCGGCAAGAAAAGGCCGCGGCGCCCTAAAGACTCCGCGGCCCATTTCCTTGCCTGACCCGATCAGCTCGCGAGCTTGAATACGATCGGCACGCTGATCGACCCGCCGGACGTTGGCTCGCCGTTGACCGTCTGCGGAGCCATCTTGAAATATTTCGATATCTGCAACGCCGCGTCGCCAAAACCCCAGCCATCGGGCGTTTCGCTGGAGACCCGGCAATTGATCGTGCCGTCGGCGTTGACGCTGCAGTTCAGCACCACACGGCCTTCTTTTTCCCGCTCCATGGCGCGGGGCGGATAATAACGGTCGAACTCGCGCGACCCGGGGCGCTTCAGCCAGGTTGCGCCAGTGATCTGGGCCGGCGGCGGCGGCGCCGGCGGCACGGGCGCGGATATCGGAATATCGACGTGCACGGCCTGGGCAATTTCAGGCGGCGGCGGCGGCGGCGGCGGCGGCGGCGGCTTTTCCGGCGGCGGCGGCGGCGGCGGCGGCGGCGGCGGTTTCTTCTTTTCGACCTCGACCTTGAGGGCCTTGGTCAAATCAAGCAGATCGCCGATGCCGCTGATCTTGTGGGTTGCGGCAAGCCAGGTCAGCCCGGTGCAAATCACCAGCGACAAGGCGAGCGCGATAAGGCGAAAGCGAACCATTGGGGCTCAGGCTCCCTCTTCTTTGACCAGAAGGCTGACCTTCTTGAAGCCGACGGTGTCAATCTCGTTGATCACATCGACAACGCTGAAATAGGAGGCTTCCTTGTCTCCATCGACGAAGATTTTCGCATCGGTGAACAACTTGCCCAGGTCGGTGCGCATCGTCGGATTATTCGCCGCCGCGATCCGCATCAGCGCGGATTCAAACTGATCCTTGTTTACGACCTCCTCGCCAATCCGGATGATCGGCACGCCGGCGACTTCCAGCACGGTGACGACCGTCGCCTTGTCTTCGCCCGGCGGCGAATAGACCACGGGGCCAGGCGGCGGCAGATCAACCTTGATGTCCACGGTCGGCTTTGGCGCGGCCACCATGAATATGATCAGCATCACGAGCATGATGTCGATGAAGGGAATAACGTTGGGCTCGGAATTAGGGCTCATGCCCTTTCCGCGCGCTCCACCTAGTTTTCCGGCCATCCCGTATCCTCCGGTTATAGGTTCTTGTCGTCGGTGACGAGGGCGACCTTGGTCAGGCTGTAGGTCTGCAGCCTGCGCATGACGTCCTGCACGTTCTTGTAGCGCGTAACGCCAGAAGCCCGAAGATAGATGCGCCGCTCAGCCAGCCATTTGAAATCGTCCGCGTGAGTGGGGTTGGCGTCCTTGAGCGCTTTCAGCGTCTCAGACCCCACTTCGCCGAACGTGACGTATTTTTCCATCACGTACACGGCGGGACAATACTGATTGACCTTGCCTTTGACCTTCTGGCTGCAATCGTCGCCATCGATCAGGGTGACCCAGACTGGCTTGCCCTCCCGTTTGGAGGCGAAGATTTTGCTCGAAGGCATCGTCGTGGTGATATCGACCGCCGCGATCGGGGCGGTGACCATGAAGATGATCAACAGAACGAGCATCACGTCGATAAACGGGATGACGTTCGGTTCGGCGTTCACATCCGGCCGGCCGCGCTTTGCGCCGACGCCTGTGTCGAGTTTAGCGCCCATCGGCGTTATCCTTTCAAAGCCCGTCCTTTAGGCGCCGCGGCGATCCATGTCGCGGGAGACGAGGGCGATGAATTCCGAAGCGAAATCCTCATACTTGCCGGCCGTCTTGGAGATTTGCTTGGCCGAGAAGTTGTAGATCAACACTGCAGGGATGGCCGCGAGCAGGCCCGACGCGGTGGCGAGCAGAGCGCCGGCGATGCCGGGGGCGACGGCCACCAGCGAGGTCGATTGCGTGGCGACGATCCCGATGAACGAGTTCATGATCCCCCACACCGTGCCGAACAGACCGATAAACGGCGCGTTCGAACCGATCGAAGCCAGGAAGGTCATCGACGTTCCGAGCTGCTCGAGGCTTTCGTTCTGTTTCACGCTCATGGCCGCCGATACGCGCTGCATCGTGTGGTCGCGCGCGTCGCGCATTGTGTAGAGGCCGAGATCCTGTGTCTTGCGCACTTCGCCCATGCCCGCGTCGAACATCGACTTGATGCCCGAGGACGGCAGCTTGCGGACGATCGCTTCGGCTTCTTCGACCGAGTTGGCCTTGCGGAACGAGGCCAGGAAATTTTTGATGTGGGAATTGTTCGCGCGCATGACCCAGACTTTTTCAAACAGCAGCGCGATCGAGTAGATGGCGCAAAGTCCGAGGATCACCATCACGCTCTTTTCGACGGTCTCCAGCTTGTCCCACAGGTCGAGCAGCGTGAGGCTGCTGCCTTGGCCGGCCGCTTCCTTGGCGGCGGCGTCGGCGGCGGCGCGCGCGGCCTGCAATTGCTCCGCGGTCGGCGCGGCTGGAACTGCCTCAGGCGCGGCGGACGTGGCCGCCTGCGTGTAGAGGCCAAGAATCATGGTGTTCAAAATATTCATGGGAACTGCCCTTCGTACCCTATCAAAAACTCGTGTGCGCTCTGTTTGCGGCGAACGTAAGTCAACCTCGCCGTAGTCAGAAAGAAAGGAGGTCCTGGCGGCTCACATCGAGCCAACTAGGGGTCCTCCCTTCGCGCGCTATCGGGTCCACTTCTGCCGGTGGCTTGCGACGGCGCGTCTCGCCTGTGGCTAAATTTTCGGAAATGCTCCGCTTGTCAATGGCGCGCAACCACATAATGAGAGCTTTTCTCAAAAAGCCGCGATCACATTCTCACCCATCGATCTGCGATTTCTCCCATTGTTGCAGGGTTTTGAGCCATTTCCGTGCGCCCCTTTCCCTCGAAGCCCAATCTTACCGCGCGCGCGGCGTCTTGCCGCCGTTCGCCAATGCAGCATACCGGCCAGCGAGCAAAGTCCGCGCCATTGTCGCTCGGCCAGCGCGAGCCCCGCGAACGAGCCCTCGCCTAATTTGTACGCGCCACGGGAACCTTGACATGACGCGCCCCCCGCCGCCCGCCGCCGCAAAACTGTCGCAAACAGTTAACCGCTGGGGTCGTCCGCATACTGACGAGTATTCATGGCTCCGTGATGACAACTGGCGCAACGTTCTGCGCGATCCGGCCCTGCTCCGCGCCGACATCAAACAGCATCTTAACCTTGAGAACGCCTACACCGCCGCCGTAATGGCGCCGACAGCCCTGCTTCAGGAACGGCTGTTTGCGGAGATGAAGGGCAGGATCAAGGCAGACGATTCCTCCACGCCCGCACCCGATGGGCCATGGGATTATTACATCCGCTACGCGCCGGGCGGCGAGCATCCGATCCACGCGCGCCGGCCGCGCGGCGCGGACGACCGCGAGCAGATCATGATCGACGCCGATTCCATGGCGAAAGCCTGGAGCGCGGCGGGCCATTCGTTCTTCAAGGTCGGGCACGCCGAGCATGCGCCCGATCATTCGCTTTACGCCTACGCGGTAGATGACCAGGGCTCAGAAGTCTGGTCGGTGCGGGTGCGCGATCTGGCCGCCGGCGCCGACCTGCCCGAGCCGATCGCCGATTGTTATGGCGATTTCGTCTTTTCGCCGGACAGCGCCTACCTGTTCTGGATCTGGCGCGACGACAACGGACGCCCCGCGAAAGTGTTTCGCCGCCCCGCCCGCGGCGCACGCGCCGACGACGTGCTGATCTACGAGGAACTGGACGAGGGCTTTTTCCTGAGCCTCAGCGTCACCGAAAGCCGGCGCTTCATCCTGATCGTGTGCGGCAGTCACGAAACCAACGAAACCCGCGTCATCCCTGCCGAAACGCCGACTGCGGCGCCAACCGTTTTTCATCCGCGAGAGGAAAAACTGCTTTACGCCGCCACCGATTGGCAGGGCGCCTGGCGCGTGCTGACCAATGCCGACGGCGCGATCGACTTCAAGGTGATGACCGCTGAACCTGGACAAACCGGGCGCGCGCACTGGGCCGCCTATATCGATCACGAACCGGGCCGATATATCGAAGGCTTGGCCGCCTATCGCGATTATCTCGTGCGGCTCGAACGCGTGGACGCGCTGCCGCGCATCGTGATCCGCGCCGCCGATGGCGCAGAACACGTCATCGGGCAGGACGAGGAGGCCTACGCCCTCGGCGTCGAGAGCGGCTTCGAGTTCGCCGCCGCAATCATGCGCTATCGCTACACTTCGCCGACCACGCCGACGCGCTGGATCGATTACGACATGGCCGCGCGCACCAAAACGGTGCGCAAGACGCAGGAGATTCCCTCCGGACACGATCCGGAACTCTATGTAACACGCCGGCTGTTCGCGACCGCCCCGGACGGGCAAGCCGTGCCGATCACCGCGCTGATGCGCAAGGATGTTAAAGCCGACGGCGCCGCGCCAGTGCTGCTCTACGGCTATGGCGCATACGGATATTCGCAGGAGGCGAGTTTCTCCATCCGCGCGCTATCGCTGGTCGACCGCGGCTGGGTCTATGCGCAGGCCCATACCAGAGGCGGCGCCGACAAGGGCTTTGGCTGGTTCCTCGATGGGCGCGGCGTCAAGAAGCCCAATACGTTCACCGATTTCATCGCCTGCGCTGAACACCTGATCGCCCAGGGCTATGGCAAGGCCGGGCGCATCGTCGCCTATGGCGGGTCGGCCGGCGGGATGCTGATGGGCGCGGTAACCAACATGCGGCCCGACCTCTGGGCCGGCGTCATCGCGGCGGTGCCGTTCGTCGATGTGCTCAACACGATGAGCGATCCCACCCTGCCGCTGACGCCGCCCGAATGGCCGGAATGGGGAAATCCCATTGAAGACGAAGCCGCCTACAAAGCCATCGCCGCCTATTCGCCTTACGACAACATCGCGCCCAGGCCCTATCCGGCGGTGCTCGCCACCAGCGGTCTGGCCGATCCGCGCGTGACCTATTGGGAGCCGGCCAAATGGATCGCCCGGCTGCGCGCCAACACCACGGGCGACCGCCCGATCATGCTGAAAATGAATATGGACGCCGGCCACGCCGGCGCTGCCGGGCGCTACGATTTCCTGAAGGAGATCGCGCTCGACTACGCGTTCGCGATCAAGGCGGTCGGCGATCCCGAAGCCGGCGGCCCATTCTGATGGACAATGCTGCGCCGCCGGCGCAGGTTTAGCGTGGGTGGAGGCATCGCATGATCGGCCGCATCATTCGCGCTCTGGTGTTGGGGTTTGCGCTGGCGCTGTCTCCGGGCGCAGGGCATGCCCAGAGCGCGGCGCCGGCGGCGGTTCAGCCCATCCAGGAAAGCGTCTGGGCGGTCACGGCGTCCTGGCAAACTGGACCCGGCTTTTCCTGGGTGTTCTGGACCAATGGCCGCTATCTCGACACCGATGGGCCGACCGGCTCTTGGACTCAAAGCAGCGCGGCACTAACGCTGAACGCCGACGCCGGTTTCACCTACCGGGCGCAGATCGATGGCGATGCGATGCACGGCACGGTTTACGACAAAGCCGGCGCCGTCGCCGGAACCTTTACCGCAAAGCGTGTCGGCAGGAATCAACGCCCAACGTCGTAACGAGGTGCGCGCATACGACTTTGCGGTCGCGTCGCCCCGCCCTATAGATGCGCGCAGGCGGAGACCAGGAGACACCCCATGCCCTATGTCGACGGCTTTATCGTACCGGTGCCGACCAGCAAGCTCGACGCGTACAAAAAGATGGCGAAGCTCGGAAGCAAGGTGTGGCGCGACCACGGCGCCATCGATTATCGCGAATGGATCGCGGACGACGTGAAGCCCGGCAAATGGACGTCCTTCCCGCAAAGCGTGAAGTTGAAGCCCGGCGAAACCGTCGTGTTCTCCTACATCACCTATAAATCCCGCGCCGACCGCGACCGGGTGAACAAGGCGGTGATGGCCGATCCGCGCCTTGCCGACATGATGGATCCGAAATCCATGCCGTTCGACGGCAAGCGGATGATCTATGGCGGCTTCAAGGAACTGATCGGCGATGTCCCGGCGGCCAAACCGCGCAAAGCCGCCAAGCGCTGATTACCAAAGCCCCGGCGTGTTATTTAAACAGCCGGAGATCGATCGCGTTCGCTGCCGCCTGGTAGCCGGCGTCATTGCCATGCAGGTGATCGCCGGCGTGCTTGCCTTCGGCGATCCGCAGCGGCGCGGCCGGATCGCGCAGCGCCGCGTCGAAATCCGCAACGCCGTCGACCTCGCCGCCGGTACGTATCCATTGGTTGATCGCCGCGCGCTGGGCCTCGCCTTCCTCTGACCACGACATCGCGCCCTGGTTCGGCGCGATCGTGGCGCCGATCACTTTCACGCCGCGGGCATGGGCGCGCGCGATCAATTGGCGAAACCCATCGATCATCGCTTCGGCCGTGGGCTGCTGATCCGTGGAGGCGGCCCGCTGCGGCTGGCTAAACCGGCTGTATCCGCGGCCCAGATCGTTGATGCCTTCAAAGATGATCACGTAAGCAACGCCGGACTGCGCCAGCACATCGCGGTCGAACCGCGCCAGCGCGCTCGGCCCTCGCCCCTCCGCCAGCACGCGGTTGCCGCCGATGCCTTCATTGACCACGCCCCAGGCCTCGCCGGGGCGGCTCTCGACCAGGCGCTCGGCAAGACGATCCGGCCAGCGCCGATTGGCGCCCGCGGTGGAGCCCGTGCCGTCGGTAATGGAATCGCCGAGCGCGACGATTGCGGCGCCTTTCTTGACCTCGACATCGACGCCGGAAAGGAACGCCCGCGCCACCAGCGTCCGCGCCGGCTGGAAATCGGCGGCGGTGAAATCGCCGGGCGCGGAGATATAGGCCGTTTGCTGCGCCGCCGGATGGCACGTACAGGGGCCCGTATCTTCCGGGAAATACACGCTGATCGACAAAGTGCTCAGGGGCTTGACCGGCAAGTCGATAGGATCGCTGAGCAAGGGCGCGCCCGCGGCGATGACGGCGGAGGATTTGCCCGCGAACGTCACCTTTCGCATCGTGTTGGCGACGATCGCCCCGCTTGCGTCAGCGAGCGACACGCTGGCCGCGCCGATCTTCAATTGCGCGGCGCCGTATTCATTCGTGAGGCGCAGACGGATGCGTTGCCCGCCCGCGCTGATCCGCACGACATTGCGCAACGTCTCGTTGTTCAGGCTTACCGGACCCGAGGCCGGCGGCGAAATTGGGCGCGCGGCGCTCTCGGCGGGTGCGCCCGGGACGGGCGAAGCCGGGTTTGCCGGCGGCGGCGCCGTGACGAGAAACGCCGGCTGTACGGGCGCGGCCCCCCAGGTCCCGATCCATTGCTCTGCCGAAGCCGGCGCGCCGCCAGCGGCAAGGAAAAGAGCGGCCAGAACGGCGTGACGGAGCATAGCCTCCCCCCAAGTTTTCGTTGCCTCCAAATGCGCGCCGTACCGGCCAAACGCAATCGCGAAGTGCTATGCGCGCAATGTTCAGCGCGCCGGCCAGGGCCTGACCGCATTTGCGGCGGGCGTGCCTGACGTCGTATATTTCCCGCCCGAGGAACGGGAGGAACCCATGCATCTGAAGGCAACGATATTGGCTTTGGCGATGGTGGCGGGCGCTACCGCGCCGGCCGCGGCCTGGACGATGATCGCGCAGCGCAACGTGACCGACCGGGCCGAGACCGACGAGATCGTGCTGCCCGGCAATCACCGCTTTGCACACCTGCGCGTCTGCGTGCTGCGCAACCCGGTGCACTTCATCGACTTGGATGTCTGGTTCCGCAATGGCGAGCATCAGGACCTGAAGGTCGCCTCGCGGATTAATCCGGGCGAATGCACGCGCGCAATCGACTTTAACGGCGGCGTGCGCGACCTCGACCGGGTCAAACTGCGCTATGAGGAAACCAGCCGACGCCGCGCCCGCGC
>DASZPV010000114.1:0-2865 GCA_035549875.1 Caulobacterales bacterium | reverse complement strand
AGCCCAACTCGACAAAGAGGCCGCGCTGCACCCCAACCCGGGCCGCACCCAGCCGCTGCACCGCCTCAACCGCGCCGAATACAAGAACGCCATCCGCGATCTGCTGGCGTTGGACATCGATGCGGCGAACCTGCTGCCGCCCGACGACGCCGATGCTCATGGCCTCGACAACAACGCCAGCCTTTTGTCGATCTCCCCAGCGCGGCTTGAGCGTTATCTGATCGTGGCGAGACGAGTGAGCCGCCTGGCGCTCGCGCTGCCGCCGGCGAGCCCCGTTACAGATACCTTTAAGCTTTCGAACTTCGGAGGGCAGAAGGAACAAGCTGAAGGCCTGCCGTTCGGCTCCCGCGGCGGGCAGGCGTTTGACTACAATTTCCCGGCGGATGGCGAGTACGTGATCAAGCTCCGCCTGCGGCGTCAGCTTTATGGTTACATCGTCGGCCTGCAAGAGCCCGAGCAGATCGACCTCCGCATCGACGGTGAACGGGTCAAGGCATTCAAAGTCGGTGGGGAAAATTACGGTCTCACCGGGCCGAAAAGTTTTGCCGGAGAAATCTACGGCAGCCCGGAATGGGAGCGCTGGGTGCATGACGCTGACGAAAAGCTGGAAGTGCGTGTGCCGGTGAAAGCCGGCCCGCGTGTGGTGAGCGTGTCGTTCGTCGGCCGATTCTCCAAGCCGGAGGATGCGGCGACGCGGGCCCGAAGTTCCTCCGGCCTGCTCGCGCGCGACGAATCCCGCGCCCAGGCTATCGAAAGCGTCGCGATCAGTGGGCCTTTCAATGCTGCGGCGCCGGCCGGCGCCGATACCCCCAGCCTGCGCAAGATACTTCTGTGCCGGCCCGCGAAAGCATCCGAGGAAGAGGCGTGCGCCAAGCGGATTTTGTCCACGCTGGCGAGCCAAGCTTATCGCCGGCCGGTCAACGCCAAAGAGCTGCAAGCGTTGATCGAATTCTACCAGCAGGGCCGCCGCGACGGCGACTTCATGGCCGGTCTGCAGGTCGGTCTTGCGCGCATACTTTCGTCGCCTAATTTCCTGTTCCGGCTCGAAGAGGATCCGGCGCGCGTAAAACCCGGCGCGGCTTACCGCGTGAGCGATCTGGAACTGGCTTCGCGCCTGTCGTTCTTCCTCTGGAGCAGCATACCCGACGCTACGCTGACGAATCTGGCGGTAAAGGGCAGATTGCATCAGCCCGCCGTGCTCGATCAACAAGTACGCCGGATGATCGCCGATCCGAAGTCGGAGGCGCTGATCGATAATTTCGTCGGGCAATGGCTGTTGCTGCGCGACATCCGCGACGCAGAGCCCGAGCAATCGCAGTTTCCGGATTTCGACGAGGCTCTGCGGGCCGCCTACGAGCAGGAAACCAAGCTGTTCATCTACAATCAACTGACGCGCAACCAAGGCGTCGTCGATCTGCTGAGCGCGCGCTACACGTTCCTCAACGAGCGTCTGGCGAATTATTACGGCATCCCCGGCGTTTACGGGTCCCGGTTCCGCCGCGTCGATCTGCCGGCCGACAGCCCACGCGGCGGCCTGCTCGGCCAGGGCAGCCTGCTGGTGGTGACCTCCTATCCCAACCGCACCTCGCCGGTGCTGCGCGGCAAATGGGTGCTCGACAGCCTGATGGGCACGCCGCCGCCTCAGCCGCCGCCGAATGTGCCGGGCCTGAAAGACACCGGCGCCGGCGGCAAACCCGCTTCGGTCCGCGCCCGGCTGGAGGAGCACCGCAAGAACCCCGTGTGCGCGGCCTGCCACGCGCCGATGGACCCGCTGGGCTTTGCGCTGGAGAATTTCGACGCCACCGGCAAATGGCGCACCACCGACGCCGGCATGCCAGTGGACGCTTCCGGCGTGCTGCCGAACGGCGTGAAATTTGACGGCCCGATCGGCCTGCGCGACGCGCTGCTGGCGCGCAAGGAACAATTCGTCCAGGCGATGACGCAGAAACTCCTCGCCTACGCGCTCGGGCGGCAATTGGAAGCCTACGACATGCCGACCGTGCGCAAGATCGTGCGCGACGCGCGGGCGGACGACTACCGCTGGCAATCCATCATCGGCGGGATCGTCAAAAGCGGGCCGTTCCTGATGCGCACCGCGCCGACCGAAACCGCCGCGGCGCCGGCGCCGAAAGAAGCGCACGTCACGCCCGCATCGGATTTGAAATGAGGCCCCTGCCATGATCATCAGGAAACTCTCCCTGCACCGGCGCACATTGCTGCGCGGACTGGGCGCATCTTTCGCCCTGCCGTTGCTCGACGCGATGACCCCGGCGCTCGCCGCCGCGCCCGCGCCGGTCAAGCGCCTGGGCGTGATGTATGTGCCCAACGGCATGTCGATGGATTACTGGACGCCGAAAACCACCGGCGCCAATTTCGAACTGTCCCCGATCATGCAGCCGCTCGCGCCATTTCGCGATCGCCTGCTCGTGCTGTCGGGCTTAAACGCGCCGCCAAGTCTACTGGGTCCACACTCGCGTGCATCGACGGCTTTCCTGACCGGCACGCCGCCTCACATGACATCAGGCGGCGCCGGCCTGGCCGCAACGTCGATCGATCAAATTCTCGCGCAGCGTTTTGGGCAATACACGCAACTGCCGTCGCTGGAACTCGGCCTGGACAATCTCGATGGCGCCGGTCTCTGCGACGGCACGCCCTGCATCATGGGCAACACCATTTCCTGGCACACGCCGACGCTGCCGCTGCCGCCGGAGAACAATCCCCGCATGGTGTTCGAGCGGCTGTTCGGCGATGTCGGCAGCACGGAAACCGCGGCGCGGCTGGCGCATATGCGCCAGGATCGCAGCATTCTGGACTCCGTGACCGCGGAGGCCGCCGATCTCGGCCGGCGTATCGGACCCGGTGATC
>DASZPV010000113.1:0-29533 GCA_035549875.1 Caulobacterales bacterium | reverse complement strand
TGCGCGGCGTGGCGGCCGTGGCCGTGGTGGCGCACCATTTCTGCCTGGCGTTCGCGCCGGCGATGCAGCCCTTCCAGGCCAAAGCCCCACATTGGCTGTTCGATACGCCGCTGGCGCTGCTCTACAATGGCAGTTTCGCGGTCGGGATTTTCTTCGTCGTCAGCGGATTTGTGGTCGCCAATGCCGGCGCGGCGGGAAAATCGCCGCTCCCGGTCAGCCTGATCGTGCGCTATCTGCGGCTGGCGGTTCCGGCCACGGTCAGCGTGATCTACGCTTGGGCGCTGCTCAACCTTTTCCGCGGCGCGCCACGCGAACTGAACGCGCTGCTGCCGAACGGCTGGCTTTACCAAACCTATTGGGACAAGATTCCGGGCCTGGATTTCGCTATCCCGCACGGGCTCTACGGCGTCTTCATTACCGGCTCGTCGCACTACAACAATCCGCTCTGGACGATGCAGACCGAATTGATTGGCTCTTTCGCGATCTTCACCGCTTATGCATTCACGCGCGGATGGGGCAGGCCGGTTGCGGTGATCGCGCTCGGCGCGCTGGCGCTTTACCTCGGGCAGAAACAATTCCTGACGTTCGCCGCCGGCGCGCTGCTGCGCGAAGTGTGGGCGGCCGATCGCCTGCCGGTGCGGCCGGCGCTGTTCGCGCTGGCCGCGGGCATGCTGCTCGGTGCGCCGCTGCAACAGGCGGCGATGCGCTTCCACATCTCGGCGTGGCCGTTCTTTGGAGATTTGGGCGTTACGCTTGGACTAACCGCGATCACCGCTGCGCTGCTGATCGTGTACGCTGTTCTGGCGTCGCCGCTGATGCGCGATCTGTTCAGCGCCCGCGTGCCGGCGTTTCTAGGGCGCATCTCGTTTTCGCTGTACCTGGTGCATGTGCCGCTGATCATGTCGGTCTGCGCTTGGCTTTATGTGCGCGCAGCACCGGTAAGCCCGGCTGAAGTGGCCGGCGGATTTGTTGCGCTGCTGGCCGTGAGTCTTGCGCTCGCTTGGGCGATGACGAAATGGATCGACGATCCGTTTGTCTCGGGGCTTACCTATGCGCGGCGCAATTATCCGCGCGCGCTCGCCGCGCTCATGCCCCGCAAGTCGGACATTCAGGGTCAGGGTTGAGGCGTACGGTGCGGGCCTCGCCGCGCAGGCCGTCGAACAGCGTCAGGCGTCCGGCGAGGCTTTCGCCGGCGCCGGTGATTTCCTTGATCGCCTCCAGCGCCATCATCGAGCCGATCACGCCGGTCAGCGCGCCGACGATGCCGACGAGCGAACAGGGCTCGGCGTCCGGCGGAATTTCGGGAACGAAGCAACGATAGCACGGCAAACGTTCGGCTTCGGGCTTGCCCTTGGTCAGCCCCGATTTGAACGTCGCGATCTGCCCGTCCCAGCGGCCGACGGCGCCGGAGATCAGCGCAATCCCCAGCGCGTGCGCGGCGGCGTTCACAGCGAACCGCGTCCCGAAGTCGTCGCAGCCATCCAGCACGAGTTCGACCCCGGCTAGCAGGCGCTGCGCGTTGTCATCGCCGAGCCGCTCGGCGACCGGTTCGACCGTTACATTGGGGTTCAGCGCTAAGAGCGCTTCCGCTGTGCGCTCGACCTTTGAGCGCCCGACATCTTCGCTCCGGTACACGACCTGGCGCTGGAGGTTCGGCAGGCTCGCTGCGTCCGGATCGATGATCCTGAGCCGGCCGACGCCGGCGGCCGCCAGGTAAAGCGCCGCCGGCGCGCCAAGCCCGCCCGCGCCGATCAGGGCGACGGAGGCGCCTCTCAGTTTCTGTTGCCCGGCCCCGCCGATCTCCTTGAGCAGGATGTGGCGGCGGTAGCGCTCTAGTTCTTCTGCGGAAAACGCCATTGCCCACACATAGCGGCCTCGCGTCTTGGGGGGGAGGGCGCTAACCCCAATCGGTGAGCAGACTGATCAGAATTGGCGGGGCCACGCGGGCGGCGGAGCCGCGCCAGGCGGTGAAGCCGGCGCGGGCGCTTCCGAGCGAGGGGCTCGATCCGGTCTATCTACCGGTCCTTGATGCCCTGATCGATGGCCGGCCCAATGTGTTCCTCACCGGCCGGGCGGGGGCGGGCAAGACCACGCTGATCAAGTCGCTACTGGCCAAACTGGGCGGGCGGGCGATCGTGGTGGCGCCGACGGGCGTCGCTGCGGTTCAGGCCGGCGGGCAGACGATCCACTCGTTCTTCAAACTCCCGCCGCGCCTGATCGACCGGACCGAGCTTCACCGCATACGTGATACGCGCGTGGTGAAGGCCGCTGAGACGATCGTCATCGATGAAATCTCGATGGTCCGATCGGACTTGCTGGAGGCGATAGATCGGTCCCTGCGGGCGCACCGGCAGAACGGCGCGCCGTTTGGCGGCGTCCAGATGATCCTGGTTGGCGATCCGCATCAGCTTGCGCCGGTGGTCGATAACGAGAGCCGGCCGATCCTGGAGGATTGGTTCGGCGGCCCATGGTTTTTCCAGGCGGACGCGTTCCGCCAGTCCGAGTTTCTGCAAATCGAACTGAAGCGCGCGATGCGCCAGGCCCATCCGCGCTTCCTCGATCTGCTGGAAGGCGTGCGCACGGCGTCGCTTTCGCGCGACGATCAGGACGTGCTGGAAAGCCTCGTCGATAAAACCGACCCGGTCGCGGCGAGCGAAACCCATGTCGTGCTGACGCCGACGAATGCCGTGGCGAACAACATCAATCGTGCGCGGCTGGAGGAGCTGGAAGGCGGGACCTGGGAATACCAGGCGCAAGTAGAAGGCGAGTTCGACGATCGCTCCTACGCCGCTGAGCCATCGCTGGCGCTGAAGGTCGGCGCGCGGGTGATGCTGTTGCGCAACGACGCTGTGCCCGGCTGGGTCAACGGCACGATCGGCACGATCGAGGCGCTGGAGCCGGACGCGGTGATCCTGCGCGTGGGCCGTTCGACCGCGCGCGTAGAGCCGGCGACGTGGGAAAAATCGCGCTACGAGGCGGGCCCGCGCGGCGGCGTCACCCGCAAGGTGATCGGCACGTTTCGGCAATTGCCGCTGCGCCTCGGTTGGGCGCTGACCATCCATAAGGCGCAGGGCCTGACGTTGGATCGCGTGTATGTCGATATGGGGCGGGGGATGTTCGCCCACGGCCAGGCCTATGTGGCGCTTTCGCGGGCCCGGACGCTGGAGGGCCTGCGCCTCTCACGCGCCCTGCGCCGGACCGACCTCATTCGCGATTCCGATGCGTTCGCTTTCGGCGATCTCGATACGATCGAGGACAATGCGGACTTCTCGATCGCGCGGCTGGGTCGTTAGATAAAAACGGGGCGTCGCATTGCTGCGCCGCCCCGTCTCGTCCCCGCTCTTTAACTTGGTAGGCTGATCAGGCCGCGATGCCCGGCACCATTTTCTGGTACACGGCGGCGCGTTCGCTGATCGGCTTGGCGACGTCCTGCGCGACGCCGGCGAACAGGCCCTGGAAGGCCTTCATTTCGGCGACATAGCTTTCGAAGAAGGTCTTCGTGAAAGCAGCTTGCTTCTCGAAAAACTCCTGGGCGCTCTTGCTGGTCATCAGCGATTTGGCGGCTTCGGCCTGGCTCTCGGCGGCAGCCTTGGAATAGGCCACGACGCGGGCCGTGAGCTTCTCAGCGCCGGCTTGAGCAGCGGTGACCGAAGCCACATAGGCTTCCAGGTTCTGCTTGCCGTGTTCGGCGACGTCGCCAAACTTCGAAGTATCGAAACCGAACTTCGAGGCGTCGAAACCAAACTTCGAGGTATCAAATTCAAAGCTGGCCTTCGGCGCAGCGGCTTTAACAGTGGCCATGTGGGTCTCCAAAGAGGCGCGCCCATGCCGCCCCTGTGAGGAGAATATATTATGCTGCACCTGCGAAATCAAGCGATTTTTGCTGCAGTGCAGCAAAAGGCATTTTCGCCTTGTGGTTCAAGTCGTTAGAGACCCTCGAACAGCACCGTGGAGAGATAGCGTTCGGCGAAGGACGGGATGATCACGACGATTCGTTTGCCCTTATTCTCAGGCTTGGCGGCCAACTTGGCTACTGCCGCCAAAGCCGCGCCGGAGGATATGCCGCCCGGTAGGCCTTCCAGCCTGGCGACCTCGCGGGCGGTGTCGAACGCCTCATCGTTGGAGACGGCGACGACCTCGTCGATCACGCTGGCATCGACGTTCTCGGGAATGAAGCCGGCGCCGATCCCCTGGATCTTGTGCGGGCCGGGCTGACCGCCGGAGAGGACTGGCGAGCCTTCCGGCTCCACCGCAACCACGCGCAGGTCCGGAAGGCGCGGCTTCAGCACCTGGCCGACACCAGTGATCGTGCCGCCCGTGCCGACGCCGGCCACGAACAGGTCGAGCGCGCCGCCCGTGTCGCGCCAGATTTCCTCTGCGGTCGTCTTGCGGTGAATCTCGGGATTGGCTGGGTTGGAGAATTGTTGCGGCATGATCGCTTTTGGGTTCTGCGCTACGATGTCCTTGGCGCGGCCCATCGCGCCGCGCATGCCTTCGGCGCCGGGCGTCAGCACCAGTTCAGCGCCGAGCAGGGCGAGCATCTTGCGCCGCTCCAGGCTCATGGTTTCCGGCATCACCAGGATCAACCGGTAGCCGCGCTGGGCGGCGACGAAGGCCAGCGCGATTCCGGTATTGCCGGAGGTCGGCTCCACCAGAACCGAATCCTTGCTCAGCAGCCCCTTGGCTTCGAGGTCGCCGATCATCGCCGCGCCGATACGGTCTTTGACGCTGGCGATGGGGTTGAAGAATTCCAGCTTGGCCAGAATTTCGGCATCGACCCCGCGGGCCTTGGCGAACTTATCCAGCCGCACGAGCGGCGTGTCGCCGATGGTTTCGGTTATGTCGTTATAGATGCGGCCGCGGCCGTGCGTGATAGCGGAAGGGGCGTCGGGCATGGTGCTCTCCAGCGGCGGCGATTAACACGGGGCGTCACCGCGCCGAAACGGGAAAAATCAGGTATAGGGTTTAGGCGCGCTAAAGCGACCGGGCAGGGGGCGATGATCGCCGATGGGCAGGTATGTCGAAAAGAGCCTCGCCGAGGGCGAGGAAGTGGTGGCGCAAGGAACCTGGCCCATCGCCTATTGGACGTTCGCCTGGGTGATCCTGGGTGTCGCCGCGGTCGCTGGTCTTTTGTCTCTGGTTTATCTCGGCTGGCTGGCGGTGATTGTGCTGGTCTGGTTTGGGCTGGTGACGTTGCACATGTCGACGACGCAGTTTGCGGTCACCAATCAGCGCGTGGCGCTTAAGCGCGGCTGGCTGACGCTCAGCACGCAGGAACTCGCGGTCTCCAACATCGAGGAGGTTCGCGTCGAGCAGACTTTGATCGGCCGGTTGTTCGGCTTCGGGCGGGTAGTCGTCACTGGCACCGGCGAGGGGGTCATTGCCTTTCCGCCGATGGGCCATCCCATCCGCTTTCGTCAGGCGATCGAAAACGCCCGCAACCGCGCCCGCGCGACGGGCGGTGCGCCGGCCCCGCCGCCGCGCCGGCCAAAGCGCTAACGCCCGGTACTGCCGAAGCCGCCGGCGCCGCGGTCGGTTTCGTCGAGCGTTTCGACTTCGGTGAGCGTAGCGCGCGTCACCGGCGCGATCACCATCTGCGCGATCCGCTCGCCGCGCTTGATGACGAACGGCTCGTCGCCGAGATTGATCAGGATCACTTTCACCTCGCCGCGATAATCGGCGTCGATCGTGCCGGGCGTATTGAGGCAGGTGATCCCGTGCTTGGCGGCGAGGCCCGAGCGCGGGCGCACCTGCGCCTCGTAGCCGTCGGGCAGAGCCATGGTGAGGCCAGTCGGCGCCATCGCCCGCGCGCCGGGCGCGAGCGTCATAGGTTCATTCTCTGGAACCGCAGCGCGCAAATCCATGCCAGCCGCCTGCGCGGTTTCGTAAGCAGGGAGGGGCAGGCCTTCGCTATGCGGCAGGCGCTTGATTTGGACTGTGACCATGACCGCCGATTTGCTAGGCTGAGTCCATGGACAGCGAAACCCTCGACGACGAGGATCTCTATCTTATGGTCAACCTAAGGCCCGAGGAGACGGGCCTGCCCGTCATCGTGTGGATATCGATGCGGGGCGACGCCCGCCACGATGTTCGCGTGAAAGTCGCCAGAGGGCCACGCGTGCTTCCGTTTGTGGCGTCTGTTTCGGTGCGGCCGGAGGTTGAGGTCGTTCAAGGCGCGCTTACGCCGGCTGAATTCGACCGCGTAAAGGCGTGGATCGAACTGAACAGGGACGTGATAATCCGCCATTGGGATGGCGATATTCAATACTCCTCTGACGTGATCGCGGCGCTGCGTCTGCTGCGCTAAAGATCGTATTCGCTCAGGCGAGCGCTTGTGCGATCGCGGCGGCGAGCTTGTCGGCCGTCTGCGCCTTGCGCATGCGCGGCCAGCGTTCGACGCCCGACGCGGTGACAAGCGCAATTTCGTTTTCGTCGCCGCCCATCACGTCGCCGGAGACATCGTTGGCGACGATCCAGTCGCAGCCTTTGCGCCCACGTTTTGCTTGCGCGTTTTGCTCGACACGATCGGTTTCGGCCGCGAAGCCGATGACAAGTTTCGGACGCCGCGCGCCAGCGGCTGAGAGCGTCGCCAGAATGTCCGGAGTTTCCTGAAGCGCGATCGAGGGCGCGCCTTTGCCTGCCTTTTTGATCTTCAAATCGGCGCGCTGATCAGGCTTCCAATCGGCGACGGCGGCCACGCAAACGGCAACGTCCGCCGGCAGCGCCGCTTCGCAGGCGGCCAGCATCTGCTCTGCGCTTTCCACGCGCGTGATGCGCACATTCGGAGGCGGCGGCATGGCGGTGGGACCGGAAATCAGCGCCACCTCCGCGCCGAGGCGCGCAAGCGAGTCGGCGATGGCGTAGCCCTGCTTGCCGGAGGAGCGGTTGGAGATGAAGCGCACCGGATCGAGCGCCTCCAACGTCGGCCCCGCGGTGACGATGATTTTCCGGCCGGCCAGAGGCGTTCCAATTGCGCGCGCGGCGTAGAAATCGTCGATCGCGGCGGCGATGGCTTCGGGTTCGGCCATCCGGCCGGGACCGAACTCGCCGCAGGCCATTTCGCCTTCGTCCGGGCCGATGAAGCGGACGCCGTCGGCGCGCAGGGTTTCGATATTGCGCTGCGTGGCGGCGTGCAGCCACATCCGCACGTTCATCGCGGGCGCCATGAGCACCGGCTTATCGGTCGCTAGCAGCGTGGTGGTCGCAAGATCGGACGCGAGGCCGTTTGCGGCTTTGGCGATCAGGTCGGCCGTCGCCGGCGCGACGACGACAAGATCGGCTGACCGTGAAAGCTCGATATGGCCCATCTCGGCTTCGTCGGTAAGCGAGAACAGGTCTTGATAGACCTTGTCGCCTGTCAGGGCGCCAAGCGAGAGCGGCGTCACGAATTGGCTTCCGGCAGCGGTGAGTATCGCGCGCGCCGCGACGCTCCGCTTTGCCAGCAGGCGTATCAGTTCGAGGCTTTTGTAGGCGGCGATTCCGCCGCCGACGATCAGCAGGACTCGGCGTCTGGTCGAAAGGGCGGCGCGCTCCGGGGGTCGGCGTGGGGCGCCGCAGAGCGCCTGATATTCTTCCTCGGACAGGACCACGGCGGTTTCGTCGCGTCTGCGGATGCGCTGGGGGCCTTCCTTCAGCGCTTTGGTCACGAGTTCACTAAATCGGTTCTTGGCCTCGGCGACCGCCCACTCATTCATTTTGTCCACAGTGGACAAAATAGCGCGTCAGGCAGCCGGGTTCAATGCCGGACGGCCAGCCATACGAAGAGCACCAGCACCGCCCCCAAAGTCAGGCCGGACCAGAACATGCCCCAGAGCCGCTCCTGGCCGGCCTGGGCTTCGGCGTTCTTGCGCATGGCGACGGCGGCGCCCTCGATTGCGTCCAGCGTGTGGGGCAGGCGGCGCAATATCGCCCAGCCAGCGGCGGCCTCTTCCATGATGCGTTTGCCGACGCCCTCTGGTCCCAGTTCGCGCTTCATCCAGCGCTCGACGATCGGCTGGGCGGCGCCCCAAATGTCGTGCTTGGGATCGAGCGCGCGCGCCACGCCTTCTACCTGCACCATCGTCTTCTGCAGCAGCACCAGTTCAGGGCGCAGGTGCATGCCGAAGAGGTGGGTCACGTCGAACAATTGCAGCAGCAGGCGGCTCATCGAGACCTGGTCGGCGGTTTTGCCGAGGATCGGCTCGCCGATCGCGCGCAGGGCCTGTGCGAATTCCTCGGTGGAATATTTTTCCGGCACGTAGCCCGCTTCGGCGTGCACTTCGGCGACGCGGCGATAATCGCGTCGCATGAAGCCGTAGAGAATTTCGGCAAGGTAGCGGCGCTCCTTGCGGCCGATTCGGCCCATAATTCCGAAATCGACAATCCAGAGCTTGCCGTCCTCGCCGTAAATCATGTTTCCCTCATGCATATCGGCATGGAAGAAACCGTGATCGAGCGCGGCCGCGAGGAAGCCGCGCGTAACGTTCATCGCGAGGGCGGGGCGGTCCGCGCCCTTGCGGTCAAGGCCGGCCAGATCGGTAAGCGCCACGCCTTCAATCCATGTGGATGTCATCACGCGTTTGGCCGATCGCGCCCAGTCGATCTGCGGCACAAACAGAAAGCCGTCCTGCGCCGCGACTTCGCGGAATTCAGCAGCCGCGCCCGCCTCAAGACGAAGATCCATTTCGCGCTCAAGCGCGCTCCAGACGGTATCGACAAACTGCACCGGCTCAAGCCGGCGCGAGCGCGGCGCGAAATATTCCATCGCTCGGGCGCCGAAATGCAGCGCCTCCATCTCCTTGCGCATGCGCTTTTCAATGCGCGGGCGCAGGATTTTGATCGCCACCGGGCCTTCGCGCGGAAGGATCGCCTTGTGCACCTGCGCGATCGAGGCGGCGGCGGTGGCGTCGGAAATTTGGCCGAACAGACTCTCCGTGCCGCCAAGCTCCGCCGCCAGCGTATCGAGCGCGGTGTTGCGCGAGAACGGCGGCAGGCGATCCTTCAGCCGGCCCAATTCCTGCGCGGCGGTGACGCCAATGATGTCCGGCCGCGTGGCGAGAAATTGGCCGACCTTTACGTAAGCCGGCCCCAGATTCTCCAGCGCGATGGCGAGGCGCGCGCCAAGCGCACGGCTGCGCCGGCGGCGCGCAAAGAAGAATCGCGTCACTTGCCCGAAGAACCGCGCCGCGGGCGGCATGCGGTCCTGATATTCCTTCGGGATCAGCGCGTCGTAACGGATCAGCGTGAAGCCGACGCGCATAAGCCGCCAGGAATGGCCGATCGCGTCGAGCATCAGATCGCCCAGCCGGTATGGATCGCCGCAACGCCCGCCGAAAGATTTTGATAGCTCACCCGCTTGAATCCCGCGCTTGCGATCATCGCCGCGAATGCTTCCTGATCCGGAAAGCGGCGGATGCTTTCGACGAGATAGCGGTAAGAGTCTGAATCATTCGCCGCCAGTTTGCCGATCGCGGGGATCACGCGAAAAGAATAAGCGTCGTACGCCGGCGCCAGCGGGCCGATCGCGAATTTGGAAAACTCCAGGCAGGCAAACCGCCCGCCGGGCTTGAGGATGCGCCGCGCTTCCTTCAAAGCGGCGCTGATGTCGGTGACATTGCGGATGCCGAACGCAATCGTGCAGGCGTCGGCGAAACGATCGGGGAAGGGCAGCTTTTCGGCGTCGCCGCAAATCCAGTCCAGATTGTCTTCACCGCGCGCCCGCCCTGCCGATAGCATTTCCCGGTTAATATCGACGATGAAGATTTCCGCGGATGGGCCGCCGCGCCGGCCGCGCGCGGCCTCCGCGCGCTTGGCCAGGCGGCGCGCGATATCGCCGGTGCCGCCGGCGACGTCGATCACGGTTTCGCCCGGCTGCGGGTTGACCCTGTCGGCCAGGATATCCTTCCAGACGCGGTGCAGGCCGGCCGACATGAGGTCGTTCATCAGGTCGTAGCGCCGCGCCACGCCATCGAACACGGCGCGCACGCGCCCGGCCTTCTCGGCGCGCGGAACGTCCTCGAATCCGAACGAGGCGGTGTCTGTTGTGCTGTTGGACATCGGGTGCACCATAGCGGCGGCGCGCACGCGCCGCTATATGCGCGCAATGCCGCGGATTTTCTGCGATGCCTGAACTACCGGAAGTCGAAGCCGTGCGGCGCGGGCTTGAGCCCGTGCTCGCCGGCGCGCGCCTGAAGCGGGTGATCGCCAATCGCGCCGATCTGCGATTCCCTTTGCCGGCGAACTTCGCGGCGCGTCTTGAGGGCGCGCGCATCGATTCTCTGGCGCGCCGCGCGAAATATTTATTGGCCGCCCTCGATACCGGTGAGACGCTGGCGATGCATCTTGGCATGTCGGGCCGGTTCACCATCGTTGAAGCCGCGCGTCAGCCGGGCGATTTCTATTATTCCGTGCCGCCCGATCCCGCGCATACGCACGTAGTGTTCGAGACCGAGGCCGGCGGGCGCGTCGAGTACAACGATCCGCGCCGTTTCGGCTATATGGACCTGATTCCCACGGGCGCGCTGGGCGCACACAAATTGTTCGCCGCTCTCGGTCCGGAGCCATTGGGCAACGAATTCAACGCCGATTCGCTGGCGACGGGCTTTCGCGGGCGCAAGCAGAACGTCAAGGCCACGCTGCTTGATCAGCGGGTCGTCGCCGGCCTGGGGAACATTTATGTGTGCGAAGCGCTGCATCGCGCAGGTATCTCGCCGCGCCGCGCCGCCGGCCGGGTGACCGCAGCGCAACGGGAAAAATTGGTGCGCGCTGTGCGGACAGTTCTGGGCGAAGCGATCGAGGCGGGCGGGTCGAGCCTTAAGGACTACGCCAGAGCCGATGGCGCGCTGGGCTATTTCCAGCATCGTTTTCGCGTTTACGACCGCGAAGGGCAGGCCTGCCAGACGAAGGAATGCGACGGCGTCATCAGGCGCATCGCACAGGCCGGTCGTTCAACATTCTATTGTCCACGCTGTCAGCACTGAGGCTTTTGTTGACGCGGGGGCGGGGCGGCTCTATACGCCCGCCTTCGTTTTTGAGGTGCTTTTCGATGGCCAACACCACGTCCGCAAAGAAGGCGATCCGCAAGATCGCCAAGCGCACTGCGGTGAACAAGTCCCGCGTGTCCCGTGTACGGACGAATTGGCGCGTGGTTGAAGAGGCCCTCGCCGGCGGCGACCAAACCGCCGCCGCCAAGGCTTTGCGGCAGGCTGAATCCGAGACCATGCGCGCCGCCGGCCGCGGCGCCCTACATAAAAATACGGCGTCGCGGAAAATTGCCCGGCTGACCAAGCGGGTTAAGGCGCTCGGCAAGGCCTGAGGCGCCGCTGCGCGGATCGTCGCCAGACGGTCTTGAAACCATCAACAAAATGCAAATTCGGCTTGACGCGCGATTTCGCGCGCGAGCCGAATTTGGCGTCGCCAAGAGGCCAAATAAGACGTCCTAGACTGGCCTATGACAAAAAGATGATTGACACCTTGCGCCCCTTGGCTTTTGGCAAAAAACCTAATGTTTTCAACTCAGGAGTATGAAACTTTATTAACAGAGATTGGTTAATTTGGGGCTTGCAAGGTGCTTTCGAGGGTCGCAAGGTGGCCGCGCCTCGGGGACGAAAGTCGGTCTTCGAATACCCCAATTTCACGAACAGGGGGTGGCGATGGCGGGTAACTGCGCCGATCGCATCGAGAGCGGCTTGCGTTCGCTCGGGGCGGCCAGGGGGCTGGCTACTAACATTTTTAGCTGTGGAGGCCGGGGCTATGAGCCACGAACGACGTTCTGCGTCTACGAATCCTGAAGACGATGGCATGGCCGCCGCGGCTGCGGCGTTCGAGCAGGTGCGCGAGGAATTGCACGCCGATTTTGCGCCGGACGTTTACAAGTCTTGGCTCGAAGGCATGGAATTCGCTGGGTTCCTGGACGGCGCGATCTATTTGCGCACTCCGAACACGGTGGCGCGTGATTGGGTGCGCCAGAACGCCCAGCACATTGTGGAGGCGCGAATGGGCCGGCGGCTTCAGGCGCCTTCGCCGATAAAGGTCGAGGCGGTGGCCCAGATGCCGGCGGCCCTTCAGAAGATCGACCCCGCCAAAACCGGCCGCGCCCAACAACGCCCGATCGGCCCGGCGGCGCCGCTGCTCCATACCTTTGAAACCTTCTGCGTTGGGGATGCCAACCGCCAAGCCGCCATTGCCGCCCGCGCGATCGCAGACGGCAACGGCAAGGAAGTGTTCTCGTTGGTCTTGCTGACCGGCCCGCACGGCGCCGGCAAGACCCACCTGCTTTCGGCGATCGCCGCCGAGGCCCAAAAGCGCAATCCTTCGGGCGTTCGCCTGATGAGTTCGACCCTGTTCGTCGAACAATTTCAGGCCTTGCTGCGGAAGAAGGGCGATACGGAAGCATTCCGGAACTTCGTTCGCGATAACCGCCTGCTACTGATCGATGACGTCCAATTCCTCGCCAGCAAGCCGGCGACCGAAGCCGAACTCGTGGAAGCGCTGAAGGCGGTGATCGCCAACGGCGGCCAAGTGGTGCTGGCCGCGGACAAGGAGCCTGACGGCCTCGTTGGATTTGACGTTCGGCTGGCCAACCAGCTCAAGAGCGCCACGGTTATCTCGATTGAAAATCCGGATTTCGAGTTGCGTCGGAAAATCCTCGAATCGAAGGCCAAGCTCTACGCCGCAACGGCGCCCGGCTTTGAAGTGCCGAGTTCGATCCTGGACCTATTGGCCTCGCGCTTGCGCGGCCCGGGCCGCCAGCTCGACGCCGCGATCCGGCAGCTCGTCCTTGAACTGGGTCTCGCCCACCAGGAGGTGACGATGGAAAACGTTGAGCGGGTCCTTGCCGGGCGGTTCTCCGAGCCCGAGCGCCGGCCGACGGTCGATCTGATCATCGCGCACGTGGCCAAGTTTTACGGTTTGACGAAAGAGCAATTGCTGGCGCGCACCCATAAGCGGGCGATCGCCCGGCCGCGCCAGATCGTCATGTTCCTGTGCCGCAAATATACCCGCCGGTCGTTCCCGGATTTGGCCAATCGCTTGGGCGGCAAGCACCACACGACAATCTTGTACGGTGCGGAGCGGGTGGGGGAGTTGCTCGCCGGCGACGAGGGTCTGCGCCGGGAAGTGGCCGAAATCGAGTGCAATCTGCGCGGTCAGGCCGAAGCATAAGTCTCCGGCCAGACCGGAAAACGCTTGGGCCTTCCGCGACTTCTGCTAATTTGCCGCCCCCATCGACGCGTCGGTCGGTAGGGGCGGTCCTGTTTCAGCTCCGCGGGTTCTTCGGGATGATCGCATGCGGTTTTCAATCGAGCGCGCCGCGCTGCTGAAGGCGCTCAATCACGTTCAGAGCGTTGTTGAGCGGCGCAACACGATACCGATCCTGTCGAACGTGCTGATCAGTGCGCAGGATGACGGCGTGCAATTCACCGCCACCGATCTGGATATCGAAATCTCCGAATCGGCGCCGGCCCTGGTCGAGCGAGCGGGCGCGACATCGGCGCCGGCACACACGCTGTACGAGTTCGTGCGTCGTCTGCCCGATGGCGCGCAGGTAAAGCTTGATCTGGCCGGAGACGATCCGCGGCTGCTGGTGTGGGCAGGCAAAGCGCGCCTGCAAGTGCCCATCTTACCGCCAGCCGATTTTCCGCTGATGCCGGTGGACGCGCTCGCCACGCGGTTTGAAACCAAGGCACAGGATCTGGCGCGCCTGATCGACAAGACCCGCTTCGCGATCTCCACGGAAGAGACACGGTACTATCTCAACGGTATTTACTTCCATACGGTCGCCAACGGCTCGGGCGCTGTTTTGCGCGGCGTGGCGACGGACGGTTATCGTCTGGCGCTCGCCGATGTCGAAGCGCCGGACGGCGCGCAGGGCATGCCGGGCGTGATCGTGCCGCGCAAAACGATCCAGGAATTGCGCCGCCTGCTCGAAGACGCCAAGGACGCCGTCGAGGTCGCCGTATCGGAGCAGAAGATTCGTTTCGCCATTGGCGACGCGGTGCTGACGTCGAAACTGATCGACGGCTCGTTCCCGGAATATGCGCGCATCATACCAAAAGCGAACAACCGCATCATGCGGATTGGCAACAAGGAATTCGCCGCCGCCGTCGATCGCGTCGCCACGGTCTCGGCTGAGCGGTCGCGCTCGGTGAAGCTCGCGCTGGAAGGCGACCGCCTGACGCTTACGGTGAACAATCCCGACGCGGGCCTCGCGACCGAGGACCTCGCGGCCGATTATGCCTCTGATCCGCTGGAAATCGGCTTCAACGCGAAATACCTGCTCGACGTTGCTGGCCAGATCCAGGGCGAGCAGGCGCAGTTCGAGTTCGCCGATTCCGGTTCGCCCACGTTGGTGCGCGACGGCGGCGACGATAAATCGTTGTTCGTGCTGATGCCGCTGCGGGTTTAGTGCGATCTTTCTGCACATCGATTCGAGCGCGACATGCGATCGTTCAAGCGCCCAGCGTGGATGCAGTAGCGCTTCCACTCCCCCTCGTGGGGGAGGAAGGCGTGTAATTTCGACGGTGTGGCCGTGACCGAACGCCTCTGGTGCGCGGAACTTTCGCTCGCCGATTTTCGCAATCACGCTGACACGAAACTGACGCTGGATGCGCGTCCAGTTTGTTTGTTCGGCCAGAATGGCGCCGGCAAGACCAATCTCATTGAAGCGCTGACCACGCTGGCGCCTGGCCGAGGCTTACGCGGCGCGGCGCTGATTGATATGGCGCGCGGTGGCGAAGAGGGCGCGGAAGATCGCCTGCGGCCGTGGAGCGTGTCGGGCCTGTTTCATTTCGGCGCGGAGCAATTCCGCATCGGCGCCGGCGCCGAGCGCGGCCCGGATGGCGGCGTAAAGCGCGTCTCGCGCATGGACGGCCACGCCGCGCAGAGCGGCGAGATTGCCCGCGCGGCCCGGATGATCTGGGTGACGCCGGCGATGGACCGGCTGTTTTCCGGCCCGCCCGGCGATCGGCGCCGCTTCCTCGATCGTCTCGTGTATGCCCGCGCCAGCGAGCACGGCCACGCGGCGGCGGCGTACGAGCGCGCGGTGCGGGAACGCCAGCGTCTGTTGAACGAAAATGTGCGCGACGACGCCTGGCTGGCCGGTCTCGAAAAAGAAATGGCCGCGCACGGCAGCGCGATCGCCGCGGCGCGCGTGGAGACCGTCGCGCATTTGCAGGCCGCGATCCTGGCCCGTCCCGAAGGGGCGTTTCCGAAAGCGTTGCTGACGCTCGAAGGGGAGATCGAAGCGGCCTTTGCCGCCGGCGGCAAGAGTGGCGATATCGAAGACCAATTCGCCGCCGCGCTGCGGCGCAATCGCGGGCTGGACGCCAGCGCCGGACGGGCGCTCGTCGGCCCGCAGCGGGCCGATCTGCTCGTGCGTCATGCGCCAAAGGACATGCCCGCCGCGCAATGCTCCACCGGTGAACAGAAAGCCCTGTTGCTAGGCCTGGTTTTGGCGCAGGCGCGGGCGCTGGCCGACGATCCCGGCGCCGGCCCCGCGCTGATCCTGATCGACGAAGCCGCCGCGCACCTGGATTCAGCCCGCCGCGCGGCGCTGTTCTATGAACTCCTGGCGCTGCCGGGGCAAGCCTGGCTCACGGGGACTGACGCGGAGCTTTTCGAGGCGTTTGGGGAAAGGGCGCAGATGTTCGAAGTGCGGGATGGGTCGGTGCAAGCGGCGTAACACGAAGCCTCGAAATCCGCTCAAGAAGCTACGCGACACACATGTCCGGCGGGCCAAAAACCGAGACTCCTGAAGGGGTTCGGGCTATAAATAGGCCCTCATTTTTTTCTCGATTCGAGCGCTATGACCGCAGCTTCCGCCGCGCCGCAATACGATGCTGAAAGCATCAAGGTTCTCAAGGGCTTGGACGCCGTACGCAAACGGCCTGGCATGTATATTGGGGATACGGACGACGGGTCCGGGCTCCATCACATGGTTTACGAGGTCGTCGATAACGCGATCGACGAGGCGCTGGCCGGCCACGCCAAGAATGTCGTGGTCACGCTGCACCCTGACGGGTCGGCGGAAGTAACCGACGACGGGCGCGGAATCCCCACGGACATGCACAAGGAAGAGGGGGTTTCCGCCGCCGAAGTGATCATGACCCAGCTTCATGCCGGCGGGAAATTCGACCAGAATTCCTACAAGGTCTCCGGCGGCCTGCACGGCGTCGGCGTTTCGGTGGTCAACGCGCTCAGCGAATGGCTCGATCTGACCATTTGGCGCGATGGCAAGGAGCACAAGATGCGCTTCCGCCACGGCGACGCAGAGGCGCCGCTGAAGGTCGTCGGCGACGCCGGCGGCAAGCGCGGCACGGGCGTGCGCTTTTTGCCCAGCACGCAAACCTTCACCATGGTCGAGTTCGACCGCAAGACGCTGGAGCACCGTCTGCGCGAGCTGGCCTTCCTTAACTCCGGCGTAAAAATCATTTTCCGCGATTTGCGCGGGCCCGAGGTATTTGAAGAAACCATGATGTACGAGGGTGGCGTCGAAGCCTTCGTCAACCATCTCGATAAATCGCGCCACGCGCTGATTCCGAAGCCGATCGTCATCTTCTCGGAAAAGGACGGGATGACCGTCGAAGCCGCGCTGCAATGGAATGACGGCTATTACGAAAATGTCCTGTGCTTCACCAACAACATCCCGCAACGCGATGGCGGCACGCATTTGGCCGGTTTCCGCGGCGCGCTGACGCGCGTGGTCAATTCCTACATGCAGGAAAGCGGCCTGGCGAAGAAGGAAAAGGTCGATATCACCGGCGATGACGCGCGCGAGGGCCTGACCTGCGTGCTGTCGGTGAAAGTGCCCGATCCGAAGTTTTCTTCGCAAACGAAAGACAAGCTGGTTTCCTCGGAAGTGCGCCCGGTGGTCGAAAGTCTCGTCGCCGAGGCGCTTTCACAATGGTTCGAGGAAAATCCCGCGCCCGCCAAACTGGTGATGGGCAAGATCGTCGAGGCGGCGGCGGCGCGGGAAGCGGCGCGCAGGGCGCGCGAAATGCGCCGCAAGTCCTCGCTCGACATAAACTCGCTGCCCGGCAAACTGGCCGATTGCCAGGAGAAGGACCCGGCGAAATCCGAACTGTTTATCGTCGAGGGCGACAGCGCCGGCGGCTCGGCCAAACAGGGCCGCAATCGCGAATTTCAGGCGGTCTTGCCGCTGCGCGGGAAAATCCTGAACGTCGAGCGCGCGCGCTTTGACAAGATGCTGTCCAGTGATTCCATCGGCACGCTGATCACCGCGCTCGGCACGGGCATCGGGCGGGACGATTTCGACCTCGCCAAGCTGCGGTATCACAAGGTCATCATCATGACCGACGCCGACGTCGATGGCGCGCATATCCGCACGCTGCTGCTGACGTTCTTTTACAGGCAGATGCCGTCGCTGATTGACGCGGGCCACCTCTACATCGCCCAGCCGCCGCTGTTCAAAGCCGAGAAGGGCCGCTCGATCAGCTACCTAAAAGACGAAGGCGCGCGCGACACCTATCTCATCGAGGAAGGCGCTTCCGGCGCTACCTTGCTGCTCGCCGACGGCGCGCAGATCGCGGGCGAGGATTTGCTGCGCCTGGCGCGTGAAGCCGCTTCGGTTAAATTGTCGATCGACCGGCTGACGCAACGCGCCCCGGCGCAGATTCTGGAGCAGGCCGCGCTGGCTGGCGCGCTTTCGCCCGAGGCGGGCGATGCGCAGGCCGCCGAAACCGCCAAACGCCTGGATGTGATCGCGGACGAAGGCGAGGGCGGCTGGCGCGGCGCTTTCGGGGCCGATCATGCGCTTGTGCTGGAGCGTATCGTGCGCGGCGTCACCGAGCGGGTGGTGCTGGATCGCGCGCTGCTTTCTTCCGCCGATGCGCGCCGCCTGGCCGATCGCGCCGGCGCGCTGAACGAGACCTATGCCGGGCGCGCTGTTTTACGCCGGGCGGGGCAGGATCTGCCGGTGACCGGGCCGCTCTCGCTGTTGTCGGCGATCAAGGCGGCGGGCGGCAAGGGCGTAACGCTCAGCCGCTACAAAGGCCTCGGCGAAATGAACGCCGAGCAGCTCTGGGAAACCACGCTGGACATGGATGCGCGCTCGCTGCTGCAGGTGAAGGTCGAGCATGCCGACACGGCCGACGAGATGTTCTCCCAGTTGATGGGCGACGTCGTCGAACCGCGCCGCGAGTTCATCCAGGCCAATGCGCTGGACGCGCAGGTGGATGCTTAGCGGCGGGTTCTTCACGGCTGAGTTCGGCGCCGGACCCCCACCTTACCGCCCCCTTTCAGGGGGCGGATGAATCACTGTTCGCTTGAGGTTTGAGACGTCGGCCTGATGGTCGAGCCGGGGGCGTGCGCGCCGCGCATTCGGCTGGCTGGCGGTTAGGTCGCCAGGAACATGTAGGCGACGGCGCTGGCGGTCAGGAAGAAAGAGAAGGCTGCGGCTAGCATTTTGGTAATCCTCCGTCGCGTTCGGCGACAGGTCCTTTCTAGTCCCCAAGCGTTAACGGGGGCTGTGTCCTCGGTCACCAGATCAACGGTTCACTACTGGCGTGGTTCCGCCAAACAAAAACGCCCCGGCGAAAAGCCGAGGCGTTTCATGTGCTTACGGTTAACCCCGATTAAGCAGCGGAGAGATTGCCCGCCGCCTGTTTGCCACGCTCGGTGACGATTTCGAACTTCACCTTCTGGCCTTCATTCAGCGAGCGCAGGCCCGCTTTTTCAACGGCGGAGATGTGCACGAACACATCCTTGCTGCCGTCCTCCGGCTGGATGAAGCCAAAACCCTTGTCCGGGTTGAACCATTTCACAGTACCAATCATGTCTCGCTCCATGCGCGCACGCGCGCGCCGGCTTTGCTGACGCACTGCGCCGCAAAACCACTCCCCGCGCACCATGCGCGGGCCTCACAACCAAAGTCCGGAATAACCAGAGCGCCGAGCCGGCGCATCGGCCGAGGTCAAGCGGCGTCTCATATGGTCGTGGGCCGCGCGTAGCAAAAACAGCGAAAAGGGGCAAGCAGGGCCATCACGGAGGCGTATTCAGCGGCTTGACGGACGGAAAATTTGGGCGCTGACTTGCCTCCGGAAAGAACGCGGCCCGCACATCGCCCCTCTTTGCAACAGCTATGCTGCGACACGCTTCGGGATCGATACCAGGGCCGCGGTCTTGCCGTCTGACAATCAGTTCGAGTGCTTCTGATGAAGCGCTTGACGGCCGGCGCTCGGTCAGAGCGCGACTGTGGAAGCTGTGTCGTGCGGAACAAATCATAAACTTTAGATTGCCGAGCCGCAGCGTCCGTCATGCTTCGCCTTTTCGCCGCGCTTGCGCTGCCTGACGACGTCGCGGCCGGTCTCGCCGCCTTGCAGCGCGGGCTCGCCGGCGCGCGTTGGTCTCCCCGCGAAAATCTGCACATCACTTTATGTTTCTACGGCGATGTCGATGAGCGCGCGGCGGAGGAACTCGACAGCGAGCTATCTGCAATACCGGCGGCGCCGTTCGCGCTGGCGCTGAAGGGGGCGGGCTTTTTCGGCAAGGCGGAGCCGCATGCGCTCTACGTCGGCGTTGCCGAAAATGCGCATTTGCGTGCGCTTTCCAGCGCATGCGAGCGGGCGGCGCGCCGGGCCGGCGTCAAAACGGAGGGGCGCAAATACACGCCGCATGTGACGCTTGCCTATCTGTCTCACGCGGAGTTCGGCGAGGTGACGGCGTTTATTCAGACGCACGCCTTGTTTGAAAGCCGCGCCTGGCAGGCAGATTCGTTCGGACTATATTCGAGCCACACACGCAAATCCGCCCCGAGCCTTTACAGGCTCGAGGCCGATTATGCGTTGTGAGCGCGACTGGCGCCTGATTACGAGTTCGGCGCTGTCGGCTTGGCGCCAGGCGCCGGCGTGCTCGCCGCCGTCGTCATTGGCGCACCAACCTGGCAGCAGCGCACTTGCACTTCCAGCACGCGCGCATTGTACGTGCAGGACGATTCGTCGATCTGACGAAGGATCGCCATGCCGCCGGCGCGCGTCGTGTAGCGCGTCTGCGTGCAACCGACGAGCGTGTAGCCCGCCGCGCACGAGCCGCTCTTCACGCGGTTCAGCTTGCTGGTTGTGCAATTGACAGTCTTGGAGTTGGCCTCCGTGGCTGTCGCTTGCGCGGCATTCGCCGCCGATTGTGCGCTGGCCGCCATCGACTTGGCTTCGTTCGCCGTCTTGTCGGTGACCGCGAGCGCATCGCGCGTCTTTTGGATTTCCCCATTGACCGCGCAAAGGTCTTTGTCGGCATTGCCCTCAATCGCGCAATATTCCGACAACTGACGGCCTTTAAGCGTCTTGGTGCAGCCCGTCACGGCGACAGCCGCCAGCACTGCGAATAAAGTGACATGCAGCATACGCATGGTGGTTTTCCTTCTCATCGAGCATTCGGCTCGGTTGGCTCGTCCTCACTGCCCACGGCCCGCAAAACCTTGCCGTTAACCCTTTGTCAAGGCGCCTCTCGGGCGAGGGGAAAAGCCAGTGCGCCCGAACCAGGCGAATTCCCGCCGCGAGAAATCGTGACTGCGGGCGGCGCCGAGAGAACCTAGAGCGAACCTTTGCGTTGGCTTAGAGATGTCTCAGTCGAAACCGGAGCCGCCCATGGCCACTCAATTTCGTGCGGTGCTGCTGGCTGGTTTCCTGTGCCTTGGCGGGCAACCAGCGTTTGCGCAATCGGCGGCGCCTTCCGCAGCGCCGCCGCCACAATCTGGAGCCATCGTCGTCGAGCCAACGGTGCAACGGCCAAAGCCGCCGGACGGCGATCCGCGCAGCAACGATCAGCGGCGGGAGGACCGCGCCGCGTTCGACAAATGCATGCTGAATATGCAGGGCCGATCGCAAGAAACCCTGTCGAATCCGGGCTTGCCGCCCGATCCGCTGTTCTATTGCCAGCAGCGCCTGGGCATGGCGAACGCCTACGACGTCCCCAAACAGACCCGCGCCAAACAGCCTTAGTCGGCGGCGTCCAGGATCGCGTGCATGTCGGAATCGCTAAGCCCGACGTGGTGGCCGATCTCGTGCACTAGGACATGGAATATCAGTTCGCCGAGGCCGACATCGCCGCGATCGGCCCACTCATCGAGGATCGGCCGGCGGTATAGAAACACCATCGGAATTTCCGCCGGCGTGGCCATGACGCTCTGCCGGCGCCGGTCCACGCCCGAATAGAGCCCGGTGAGTTCAAAGGGGTCTTCGATCCCCAGTTCGGCAAGCGTCTGGTCGTCGGCGAAGTCCTCCACGCGGAACACCACATCGCCCGCTGCGCGACGAAACGCCTCCGGCAACGCGTCCCATGCCTTTTTTGCAAGCAACGTGAAATCGTCGAGAGAGGGGGCGATCAGGTCAGCCATGCGTGTAGCGGACATAGCCGCGAGGCGGGATTTTGGCCAAGTGCAAAAATGACGCTGTCGTCATTTTTGCTTGCGCCATGCTATCTAGCGGCGTTAGTTGGCTGGAAGCGGCGGTATACGCGCCGCAGGAGTGGGATGGGATGGCCGGCACAGCCCAGCAGATTACCAAGGACAGCGTCTACGACGCCGTCGCGCCGACCGATTTCGCCGCCATGCTCGATATCGACCGGCATCTGACGCGCTCCAGCGCCTTTGATCGTATCATCGCCGCCGCGCACGATCATTTCTGGGATCCGCTGGACCCGCGCTACATTGATTATTCGGTCCCGTGGGACATGGAAAATGACCCGCTGCAGCCCGAGCATTACGTGCCGGCGCTGCAAACCGAGTACGTGCGCGAGCATTTCGCGGCGCTGCCGCCGCAACAGAAAACGCGCTTCATCAACGAGGTTGCGCGCTGGTCGATGTCCTCGATCCTGCACGGAGAGCAGGGGGCGCTGAACCTGTCCGCTTCGCTGTGCCACGTCCTGCGCGATCCGGGCGCGCAGGAATACGCCGCCAATCAGGCGCGCGAAGAAGGCCGCCACGTCACGGCGTTTGCAAAATACATCAAGACGCGGTGGGGATCGCCTCTGCCGTGCGGCTCCGTGCTTGCTGGATTGTTGCAAGACATCGTGCACGCGCCAGAAGTATATAAAAAAATCGTCGGCATGCAGATGCTGGTCGAAGGCCTCGCCATGGGCGCGTTCGCTACGATCTACCACGAATGGCACGATCCGCTGGCGCGGCGCCTCTGCCAGCTCGTGATGACCGATGAAGCGTTCCACCACAAATTCGGGAAAATCTGGGCAGATCGCACGATCCCGAAACTGTCGCCGGCCGAGCACGAGATCGTTGAGAACTGGGCGGCGCATTGCTTCCAGACGCTGCTGTTCAACCTCGTCGCGCCGCACCAGATGCGCGATATCTACAGCCAGTTCGGCCTCGATCCGGACAAGGTGATGGCAGCGTTTCAGGAGACATTCACCGACGATCTGCGCCGCGATGAAATGCGCCGGGCGACGAACATTTTCCGCGTACTGGTCAAGACGCTGTGGAACGCCGGCATCATCACCGACCGCACGCGGCCATTCTATGCGATCTACGTGAACTTCGATGAATTCGTCCACGAGGGCGACCGCATGATCGGCGACGATATCGCTGAGGAGGGCGTGGCGTTCCTGCGCGAGATCAATTTCGCGCGGCGCTCGATGAATGTGGCGGCGGAGTAGCGAAGCTTTTCGGCCCCGGTTTCGCGAAGCGAAGACCGGGGTCCATAAACGCCAAGGTTTGCAATTATTGTGAATTGGCTGGGAGTATGGGCCCCCGCCTTTGCGGGGGCCGATTAATTGATCCACGTTACGCGACAAGAAGACTGGCGACCGCGTTGAGACATGGGCGCGATCGGGAGCGCCGCCAGATTGCACATGCAGTGCTGCGATCGGCACGCTTTAGGCCTATAACCCCCGCATGCAGCCGCTCGCCCAATCTCGCCCTGAACGCACGGAATTTGTCGTGCGCGGCGTCATGCGCCTGCTGATCGATCATGGCTATGCGCCGCTGGCGGAATTGCCGCTCGGCAATGGTCGGCGCGCCGACGTGGCGGGGCTGGGGCCGGCGGGCGAGATCATCATCGTTGAGTGCAAATCGTGCCTCGAAGATTACCGCGTCGATCAGAAATGGCGCGAATACGCGCCGTATTGCGATGCGTTCTATTTCGCGGTGGCCGAGGATTTTCCGCGCGAGGCGATCCCGGAGGACGTCGGCCTGATCGTCGCGGATCAATTTGGCGGCGCGTTCATTCGGCCGGCGGCGGAACAGCCGACGCTCGCGGCGGCGCGGCGGCGGTCCTTGCTTTTGTCTTATGCACGGTTGGCGGCCGCGCGGCTCGCTGCGCCTTAGCGTTTTTCTGAACGCCGGACTCAAGCGTGCAGAATAATGCGCATTCCTCCCCCTCGTGGGGAGGAATGAGGTGGGGGGAGCGACCGATCGGCCGGATGAAACGCAAAATAGCGCGCGCTTGAACGATCCGTGGTTCCCCCCACCCCTAACCCCTCCCCACGAGGGGGAGGGGAATGCGTGGAGCGCGTCTGAGACGAATGTGATCGTTGTCGTAGATCTAGCGCGGCGCGCGCTTGGCCAGGATCCGCTGTAGCGTTCGGCGGTGCATGTTCAGCCGCCGCGCGGTCTCGGAGACATTGTGGCCGCAGAGTTCATAAACGCGCTGGATGTGTTCCCAGCGCACCCGGTCGGCCGACATCGGATTTTCGGGCGGCGCGGGCTTTCTGTGCGGATCGGCGATCAGCGCCTTGATCACGTCGTCGGCGTCGGCCGGTTTGGGCAGATAGTCGAGCGCGCCGGCTTTCACGGCGGCGACCGCGGTGGCGATGTTGCCATAGCCGGTCAGCATGACCACACGGCAATCAGGCCGCCGGCGGTGCAGTTCCTCGACGACGCTGAGGCCTGAGCCATCCTCCAGACGCAGATCGAGCACGGCGAAAGCGGGGGGCCTGGTGCGGGCCACGTCGATCGCCTCCTGCACGCCGCTGACATCGGTTACGTCAAATCCGCGCGCCGCAAGGGCGCGGCTTAGGCGCGTGCGGAATGGCGCGTCGTCATCAAGGATAAGGAGGCTCGCATCCTCCGGCAGGTCGATCTGGGTTTCGGGCATGACGGTTCTATAAACGAGGCGGGTCGGTTGACAAACCGGGTTCGCCCGCCTTGCGCATGCCGGCGATGGAAGGGGCTTCGATCGCCGAACGCGCCCACTCGGCGCGGACCAGCGCGCCGGTGCGCGGCGCAGTCCGGTTGCGATGCTCGACGCGCGCGCCGGTGCGCTCAAGCAGTGTCTTGGCGATGAAATAACCCAGACCAAGCCCGCCGCCGCGCGAATCCGGGCCGCGGGCGCTGACATAGGGCTCGCCAAGACGGTTAAGCAGTCCGGCGGGAAAGCCCGGCCCGTCATCGCGCACGACGATCTCCACCAGGGCGCCGTTCCAGCGGCCGATCACATCGACGCGCGTGGCGGCAAAGCCGACGGCGTTTTCGATCAGATTGTGCAGGCCGTAAATGATTTCGGGCAGGCGGCGAATGTCGGGCGGCGGCAGGTTTTCGGCCCCGGGCAAGGGCTCGGTGGTCAGCATAACTTCGACCAGGGCGCCGGCCTTGTGCGGGCTCGCGGCTTCTTCAAGCAGGGCGGCGAGGGGCAGGCGTTCGTGCACCGCATCGCCCCTGTCGCCGCGCGAGGAGAGCTGGCGCAGTATTTCGCGGCAGCGCTCGCTCTGCGAGATCAGCAATTGCACGTCTTCGTGCAGGAGCGAGCCGGGCTTGATCTCACGGCCCATTTCCTTGGCCACGAGATGGATCGTCGCCAGCGGCGTGCCCAGTTCGTGCGCCGCCGCCGCCGCGAGGCCGCCGAGGGCGGAAAGCTTTTGCTCGCGGGCCAGCACGGTCTGGACGGCGTCGAGCGCGGCGTTGAGACGCTCTTCCTCATTGGCGATGCGCCAAGCGTACACGCTGGTGAAGCCCAGACCGATCAGCACGGCTGTCGCCAGGCCGCCGCGATAGAGCGGCGGCAGGACCAGCATTTCACCAGCCGCCCAGGGCAGCGGCGCCGACCATAACGCGAGCACGCCAACGCAGATGAAGGCCAGCGCCGTCAGCGCCATTGTGGTGGTGGAGCGAAGCACGCCAGACACCGCCACCGGCGCGACCAGCAGCATCAGGAACGGGTTGGCTATGCCGCCAGTCAGGCCGACCAGCACGGCTAACTGGATCAGGTCGTAGGCCAGTTGCAGCGCCGCTTCCCATTCGCGCAGCAGCCGCTGGGTAGGGAACGCGAACATCAGGATCAGGTTGAGCCAGGCGCTTGCCGCGATAATGCCGAGCGCGGCGCCTAGCGGCAGCTTGAAGCCCAGGCCGAAATGCACGATCAGCACCGCGGCGGTCTGCCCGGCTATGGCCAGCCAGCGGACAAGCACCAGCGTGCGCAGGCGCACGCGCCCCTGCGCCGTCCAGACCGCGCCGGCGGCGCGGGCGAAGTCCATCGGACCGCTCAAGGCGCTGTCATAGCCGAAAAACCCTTGGCCGAGGTAAACCCGCTTTTGACACGCCGCTGCCGCAAGGCTTACGTGCCATGTCATGAAGGCGGGAATTACAGGGTTGCGTGTTGCCGCAACGATAGCGCTCGCTGTCGCGGCAAGCGCGTGCGGCCAGGGCGGCGAGAAGGCCGCAACGTCCGATGCGGCGCTGCAAGCCAGCGCGATCCCGCCCGAGGGCTGCCTGCTCGGCGCCAATGCGGCGATCGGCGGGCCGATCGATCTCATCGACCAGACGGGCAGCGCGGTCACCCAGGACAATTTTCATGAGGCCCCGACCCTGATCTATTTCGGCTTCACGTTCTGCCCCGATATCTGCCCGTTGACGCTGCAGGCGGAAAAAGCGGCGCTCTCCAAGCTTGGCCAGGAAGGGCAGGTGGTGCAGCCGGTGCTGATCACGCTGGATCCCGAGCGCGATACGCCGGAAAAGCTCGCCCAATACGTCTCGTCGAATGCGTTTCCGGAAGGCCTTCTCGGGCTTACTGGCACGGCCGCGCAGATCGCCGCCGCGGCGAAGGCGTTCAAGGTTTCCTACCAGAAGGAGACCGATCCGAAATCCGCGATCGGCTACACGATCGCGCATACCTCGTTTGTCTATCTGATGGACGAGAACTGGCGTTTGGCGGCGATGTATCCCAGCACGCTTGGGCCGGATGCGCAGGCGGCCTGCCTTCAGGCTGGGCTAAAGCGCGATGAAAACCCTACATGATCTGTAAACCTTTACTTCTGCTCGCGGCTGGCTAATCGATTTGTAACGCTGTTGTGCGATAGTACATAAAGGGAATGGCCACATTCGTGGCGGCCGGCCCGCGGGAGCCAGAATGCTCTATTCACTATATGAGTGGAATCACGTTGCGCTTTCGCCGCTGCGCTCGTTCGCGCAGGCGCAATCGGCGCTCCTGCGGTCGCCATTTAATCCCATCTCGCATACCGAGTTTGGCCGCAACGCGGCGGCGGCGGCCGATGTCTTCGAGTCGGTGACACGGCGCTATAGCAAACCTGCCTGGCACATAGACTCAACCCGTGTCGCCGGCGTGGATATTCCGGTCACTGTTGAGCGCGTCTGGTCGACGCCGTGGTGCTCGCTGCTGAAATTCCAGCGCGACGAAGATCTGCTCGAAAGCGCGCTTGGCCGCCGCTCCGATCCGCCGGTGCTGATCGTTGCGCCGATGTCAGGCCATTACGCGACGTTGCTGCACGGCACCGTCGAAACATTCCTGCCGGACCATGACGTGTACATCACCGATTGGGCCGACGCGCGCATGGTGCCGTTGCTGTTCGGGCGCTTCGACCTGCATGATTTTATCGATCACGTCCGTGAGATGATCCGGCAGATCGGGCCGGGCGCCAATGTCGTCGGCGTGTGCCAGCCGGGGCCTGGCGTGCTGGCGGCGACTTCGCTGATGGAAGCGGAGGACGACGCGGCGCTCCCGGCCTCGATGATCTTCATGGGATCGCCGATCGATGCGCGCCGCTCGCCGACCGCGCCTAACGTGCTGGCGACGGAAAAGCCCGAATCCTGGTTTCGCAAGCAGATGATCCACACCGTGCCGCCGCCCTATCCGGGCGCGTTACGGCGCGTCTATCCGGGCTTCGTTCAACTCGCGAGCTTCATGGGTATGAACTTGAGCCGCCACATCGACGCCCATCGCCAGTATTTCGACAATCTGGTCAAAAGCGACGGCGACAATGTGCAAAAGCATCGCGACTTCTACGCGGAATACCTTTCGGTCATGGATCTGACCGAGGAATTCTACATGCAGACGATTGTAGACGTGTTCCAGGAGTTCAAGCTGCCGCGCGGCGAATTTTTCCATCGCGGCGAGCGCGTGCGCCCCGATCTGGTCCGGCGTGTTGCGCTGATGACCGTTGAAGGGGAGAACGACGACATCTCCGGGGTAGGCCAAACGCAAGCGGCGCACGACATCTGCTCGTCGATTCCCGCGGCGATGCGGCTTGATTACGTGCAGCCGGATGTCGGCCATTACGGCGTGTTCAACGGCCGGCGCTTCGCGACCGAGATATATCCGCGTATCCGCGAGTTCATCCGTACGATGCGCGCCCAGCAGCGGCCCAGACTGCGCGTCGTCGACGCCGCTTAATTAGAGTTTAGGTGGGCGTCTCGAAGACCTGTTCTTCTCGTGGCTTCTGACGGCGCGCGGTCGCTAAGATATGACGGTTTGGAGTGTTTCGAGCGCATTACCGGATTTAAGCAGCGCTAGAAATTTCGGGTTCGCGTATACCTTTTCCGCGCCCTTCGCTTTAGCCCGCTCCAGCACGCCAAGTTCTTCCAATCGCGTCAAATACGTCGATGCAGCTTGTCGCTTTGCGATCCCTTTATTCACCAGGGTCGATATCCGGCAATAGGGTTGCTCAAAAATGAGTTCGATGAGTTCGCGAGAATAAATCCGTGGCTCAGCTTCGCGCACTCGGTTGGCGGTACTATCGATCAGAAGTTTGATTGCCACGATCTTTTCTCTTGTCCATGTGGCGGTCTCGCGAACGGCCGCGAGCATGTAGAGTATCCACGGTTCCCACGCGTTATTCGCAGTAACCTCGCCGAGGAGGCGATAATAGTCTGCTTTGTTCTTTATAATGTGCCGGCTTAGGTAGAGAACGGGGATTTCGAGCAGACCGTGTTGCACAAGGAACAGCAGATTTAAGACCCGTCCGGTCCGGCCGTTACCATCAATGAATGGATGTATGGCTTCGAACTGATAGTGAAGGGCCGCCATACGGATGAGCGGCTCAACGTCAGACTCGTGAAGGAATTTTTCCCAGTTTGATAGCTTTTCAAGGATGAGAGTTTCCCCTTCAGGCGGCGTGTATACAACTTCGCCCGTGAGTTTGTTCTGAAGCGCGGTTCCCGGTGTCTTTCGGATGCCAAGGTCGGCGCCTTTGATTATTGCACACGTCCGTATGCAGGTGCCGACCGATAGCGGACGTGTTTTTATCTCCTTGAATCCCTCATACAGTGCTGTTCGATATTGAAAGGCCTCTTTGGTATCGGGGTCAGCCTGATCGATTTGATGATCGGCGTAGCGAAACAGTTTGTCGGTTGTCGTCACTATATTTTCGATCGCTGAACTCGCTTGGGCTTCCAATATTGGAATGCTGTTTATGATCACCGATTGGTTGGGGATCATGCCGCCAGCGGCCTTCAGTTCGGCTAGCGCGGCTCTCGCCTCGGCGCTTGCGCGCAACGTCGCCTTGGTTTCGATTTCCGTTTCAGGCGGCAGCAACGGCAAGTCATTGTAGGGTTTCGCTGGGCTAAAAGGCATTGTCGATCTTTGCAGAAATGATCGACATCACAATGCATGCTACGTCGATGATTAGCAATACTGACGACATGACCGCGGGGGAATGTCGATATTAGCGCCATCTAGAGGGCGGTGTTGTCGGTAAATCAGCCAAACATCGACAATAGATAGGCGTGTTGTCGATACAGCGAACATCACTGCTGAGTGATATGTCGTCAGTCTGGCAATTCATCGACATCACTTAGCGGTGTTGTCGACGCGATCGACAACGTTGACCAGAGATGTCTAAAAAGCGACAGAACATCGACAACGGTATTAAGTCTAATAAAAACAGCACGCTAAAACACGATAGCTTCTGCCGACCGCCGCTGGCGACGGGGTAATTCTAGCTAGCCAGGCGCCAAGGGATTTGTTTAGGCGAATATCAAGGGGCGGCTGTTAATATATAAGGCGCTGTAACCCGCATTTTCGCCGCGCGCCGGACAAGCGGCCTGTGGCAGTATTCTCTGCATGCGGACGATTCGAGCCCCCTTCAGCAAGCCGCCGACCACGGTGACGGTCGATGTTGAGGGCTCGTCGATTTCGGTTCGACTGATCGTCAACCCAAGGGCGCGGCGCATCGCGGTGCGTATCGACCCCACAAAGCGTGAGGCGGTCGCGGTGTCGCCGTCGTCGCGCCAATGCAACAAGGCGGCGGCGTTCGCCGCGGAGCGCGCGGTCTGGATCGCCCACCAGCTTGCGCAATTGCCGGAAGCCGCGCCTTTCGCGCCCGGGGCATTGCTGCCGATACGCGGCGTCGAATACCGCCTCAA
>DASZPV010000112.1:0-1783 GCA_035549875.1 Caulobacterales bacterium | reverse complement strand
TGGCGTCAGCTTCGGACACGCAACTGAGCAACCGCGTATGGCTACGCTTGAACCGCGCCAGCGCGCTGTTGTGATCGTCGGAGTCAACGCCTCACGCGCGGTCGATATGCTCGACGTGATCGAGGGAACCACGCGCCTTGTGACAGCGGATGGCGTCAACCTAGGGGCCTATTCAACCAAGGTCCGCTTCAAAGCGCTCCCGCAGGACGCAGACTATCGTAAGGCCAGCGCGGTTAACGTCGCGTCCGGCTCAGGCGAAGGCTGGATTCTGCCTGCGGTCTCGCAGGGCAATTGATTGTGTTCGGTTAAGTAACAACTCGGCGATTTCATGCAATCGCCCTTCGGTTTACACGCTCTCGATGTCGTACCTCGATCCGCGGATATTGCGGACGCGCCAATTCTGTCCCGCTCGCGCGAGTTCGGCGTTCAGCCATTGCTCAGGAGGAAGCTCCAACCCCGCGAGCATTCGCGAAGATAAGCCATCATGGCTGGTGATATAGTGCTGGCGAGTTGCGCGATGGCGGATTTGACGCGCGCCTTGACGCGCTCGATAGCCTCCTGGAGCGCCTCAAGGCGGGTCAGGCGCTCGCGTTGCAGCCGGCGAGAACGTCGCTGGTGGTCGCGGCGAGCCCGCGCCAGGCATACGCTCGGGCACAGGGACGGGCGGCGGAAGTCTAGTGTGCGGATGGCTTGGCATTGCGACGTGGGGAAGTTCGCTTGCGCGCGGCGCCCGCGGCTTTTGGCTTCCTCTTCACCTTAGATGATTCTGCCGGCCGAGTTTGCGCCTTGAGCGCTTTGCGCGGCTTGCCTTTCGGCGACGTCGCTTCGGCGAGAGGCGCGAGCGTAATCGGGCGAAGCGGGGCTTGGGCTTCGCGCCTATCGAGCAATCGACGCATCACGGCCGCCATCGAATCTGCGCCAAGGCTCAACACGACGCGCCGACGGGCGTCGTCGCAAAGCGCTTCTGCATCGGCGTAGCTGGCGCCGCGCATCTTTTCCGCGATGTCTGCTGGCGGCAATCCAAGGGGCTGATCAAGCGTTCTAGCAAAGGTCGTGAAGTAATGATCGAGCGCATCCACATCCGGCATCGGGAGGGATAAACGGAGTTCGAAGCGTCGCCACGCTGCGTGGTCCAGCAATTGAGGATGATTGCTCGCGCAAATAACGACGGTCGTCGTCGGCATTTCGTCGATCTGCGTCAGCAGCGAGGCGACCACACGTTTGAGTTCGCCGACATCAGACGTATCTCCGCGTTCCTTTCCGATCGCGTCGAATTCATCGAAAAATAGGACGCAAGGATTGGTGCGGGCATGCTCGAAGATGCGGCGGAGACGCCCTGAGGTCTCGCCGAGATAGCTGCCCACGAGCGAATCGTAACGCACTTTGTGAATCGGAAGCCCCAACGCCGTTGCGATCGCTTCGGCCAAGCTCGTCTTGCCGGTGCCGGGTTGTCCAACCATCAGCATGGTGTGGCGTGGCTCTAGGCCCTCTGAGCGGAGCAGGTCGCTGCGGATCTGCTCTTCAGTAAATTCGTCGATAAGCGTGCGTGTCAGCTCCGGCAAAAACAGACTGTCGAGCGTGCGATAGGGCGTGCGAATCTGAAGGCCGGGAAGGTCGTCGCCCGCGGAGACCGTCAGCTTTGGCTTTACCTTGAGTTCGGTTTCGAGCCGTTCGGCGAGCGCAGAGCGTTGCTTCGCACGTTCGTCTACGACAATCGCCTCTGCCGCGCGGCGTGAAGCATCGCGGTCGCCGGCTACGCCCGCGCGGACCAGGGCGAGAACTA
>DASZPV010000111.1:0-29510 GCA_035549875.1 Caulobacterales bacterium | reverse complement strand
CAATGTGATGCCGCGCGGCGCCTTGCGCGCCACACGGCGCAGCGAGCCCTGCGCCGACCAGCGCGGCGGCGCGATTAACTTCAACGCCCTGCCGCTGGCGCGCCGGCTCGAAGCGCTGCGCCGCGTGCTGGAAAATCCCGCGCCCGCGCTGGCGCGGCTTTGCCGCCTGATCGCGGCGCGGCGCGAAGCGGTCGAAGCCGCCTTCCGTCCCTACCGCCCGCGCGCCACCTGCGTGCAAGCTGCGCTCGCCGACGCGCAGCGCGAGATCGATCTTGCGTTCAATACGTCCTGATCCCGCGCCAAAATCAGATCGTCCGCACACGGAGCGTAAGCCCGTGGCTATCGGCGTTCCCTCTCCCGCGCGCGGGAGCGGGGCAGGGGTGAGGGAGTCGGCGCAGAACTCAACGTCAGCAGAACGGGCCCTCATCCGGCGCTGCGCGCCACCTTCTCCCGCACGCGGGAGAAGGATAAAGGCGCGCCTAGATCGGCATGCGCAATATTTCCTGATACGCCTGGATCACCTGGTCGCGCACCGCCACGACCGTTTCCAGTGTGCTTTCGGCGGCGGAGATGGCGGTCACCACATCGACGATGTCGGATTTTCCGGTGGCCGCGGCCATGCCCTGCATTTCCGCGCCCTTGGTGGTGGCGTGCGCTTCCTTCAGCGCGTTCTGCACCAGCGCGCCGAAATCGACATTGTCGTCGCCGCTTTTCAGTTTGTCCTGCGCGGCGTTGGCGACGGCCTGATAGGCCTTGGATACCGAGACCGGATCGATCGCCATGAGCTATCTCCAGCGTCCGCCGGCAACCGGCACGGTTCTGCGCGAACGCCCGGTCAGTACACGGACGAATTGGTTGAGCTTGCGCCGACTGAGAAAATACATCGCCATGTGCGCGCTCTGGCGCAGATGAAAAACCAGAAGGGCGAGCCCGTTCATTCAGCGCCTCAGCAAATCCAGCGCGCGGCTCGTCATCTGCCGCGCCGCATCGATCATGTTGAGATTGGCCTCGTAGGCGCGGGAGGCTTCGCGCAGATCCATCATCTCGGCCAGCGCGTTTACGTTCGGCATTTTCACATAGCCGTTGGCGTCGGCGGCGGGATGGCCGGGATTGTAGGAGAGTTTGAAATCGGACTTGTCGTCTTCCGTTCCGGTGACCAGCACGCCCTTGACGCCATCGGCCAGCGTTTCAGATTTCAGGATCGGAATGCGCCGGCGAAACGGATCGGCGCCGGGCGCCTGGCCCGTGGATTCGGCGTTGGCGATATTCTCGGCGCTGATCCGCATGCGTACGGTCTGCGCGCGCATGCCGGATGCGGCGGCGGCGAGGGCGCCGGAGATTTCACTCATCGGCCGGGCGCCTTGGTTGCCATGCGGATCAATTGCAGCCCCTTTTGGTAGAGCGCGAGGGAGGTCTCATAATCGTTGCGCGTTTCGCTCTGCTTAAGCATCTGGTCCTCGAGGATGACGGCGTTGCCATCCATCGTGGTTTCGCTGTCGGGCGAATCGATCACTTTCGAGGAAATACTCTTCAGGCCCGACGTGCTGGCAAAGCCGATATGGCCGCCCTCCGTCGCCGCCATCGCCAGCCCATGGCTCGATCGCGTTTTCGTGGCCGCGGCGAGCGCCTGGCTGAAGGATTTTTCGTCCGTGTCGCGCGGCACATAACCGGGCGTGGAGGCGTTCGCGATATTTTCCGCGATCAGCTTCTGGCGCTGGCCGAGGTGGTGCAGATTGGCCTGCAGCACGGAAAAGAAGGGCGAATCGGAAAAGTTCACAGGCGCTCCTGGAAAGCAAGCTGCGGCTTTATGGTTAACCGCCTCTTAACCACGACCGACTCGCTTTACCTCGTGGCCTCGATTCCAGAAGCGGAAAGCGGGCGCGCCAGATGAATTGGCTGGACTGGTTGAGGGCGTTCTTCGCGCTGTTGCTTGTGCTCGGCCTGATCGCCGGCGCGGCGTACGGCGCGCGAAGGCTCGGCATGCTGCAAGCCCCGGTCGCAGGCGGCAAGCGGCGCATGAACGTGGTCGAAAGCCTGTTTCTCGACGCGCGCCGGCGCGTGGTGATCGTGCGCGTGGACGAGGAGGACCATGTCCTCCTGCTATCGCCGTTCGGCGATCACCCGATCACGAGCAAAGCGGCAATCCTACCGCCGCCGCCGGCGGAGTCGCCGTCATGATCGGCGTCGGAAAACCGTCTGCTGCGCAGCCGACCTCGCGGGCAGGGTGGCGGAAAATCGCGACGCTCAGTTTCATAGGCCTGGTCGCCGCCTACCTTGGCACGTTCGCCGGCTCGGTCGCTTTCGCGCAGGCGATCAATGTCGATCTCGGCACGGGCGCGGGGCTGACCGAGCGGGTGTTCCAGCTCCTGGCGCTGATCACGGTGCTATCCGTCGCGCCCAGCGTTTTGATCATGACAACCAGTTTCGTGCGCATCACCGTGGTGCTCTCGCTGCTGCGCACCGCGATCGGCTTGCAGCAGGCGCCGCCGAATGCGGTGCTGGTGTCTTTGGCCTTGTTTCTCACCGCTTTCGTGATGGCGCCGACCTGGAGCGCCTCTTATGAGCAGGGCATCAAGCCGGTGCTCGACGAGCAGGTCGAGCTGACCGAGAATTATCCGAAAATCGTGGCGCCGCTGCGCACGTTCATGCTGGCGCACACCAGGCAGGCCGATCTGGCGCTGTTCGTGGATCTGGCGAAGCTCAATCCCAAGCCGGCCAGCGCGCAGGAACTGCCCATGCGCGTTTGCATTCCCGCGTTCATGATCAGCGAACTTCGGCGCGCGTTCGAGATCGGCTTCATGCTGTTCATCCCGTTCCTGATCATCGATCTGGTGGTTTCATCGCTGCTGATGAGCATGGGGATGATGATGGTGCCGCCGGTGACGATCAGCCTGCCGTTCAAGCTGATTTTCTTCGTGCTGGTGGATGGCTGGCGGCTGGTCGCCGGCAGTCTGGTCGAAGGCTTTTCCGCCGGCCCGCCGCCGGGAGGGTAGCGTCAGTGCTTCAAGCCGAGATCGGCGAGCAGCATGGCGTTGTAGCGCTCGGCCTGCCGGGTCAGCGCGCGGCGGAAGGAGCGCGATAAGGCGCGAAAGATGGACATGGCGTTTCCTCCCCGCCCGTTTCGGGCCGTTATTGAACGTTGATAACCGGAAAAGGTTTCCGAACCGCTGTATCGAACCCGCGAGCAAGATTAACGCCAGCGTTTTCGATCATGGTTAACCGGCGATTCACGCTTTCGGCCTGATGTCCTTTTGCAACGACGGATGAAGGAGAATCGCGCGATGTCTGGCGCGGAAGTGCTCGATCTGGGGCGAGAGGCGATATGGCTGACAGTGATTATCGCCGCCCCGGTAATGCTGGTGGGGCTGGCTGTCGGCTTTGGCGTTTCGCTGCTGCAGACGCTGACGCAGATTCAGGAACAGACTTTGGTGTTCGTGCCGAAGATCATTTCGATCTTCCTGGCGCTGCTGCTGTTCATGCCGATCATGGGCGGCCTGCTCGGCAAGTTCATGCTCGATATCTTCGCCCGCATGGCGACGTATTGACGATGCGGATGTGCGATCGGCTCACCCTCCCCGCGAGGGGAGGGTCGGCGAAGCGCGTTGGCGCGAGACGGGGTGGGGCGAATCTCGACGCTCGCGATTGGCGCTTTTCCCCCGAACGCCGTGATTCACCCCACCCCGTCGCTTCGCGCCGACCCTCCCCTCGCGGGGAGGGTGCTCCGTACACGGAGCGTCGCGCATCATGACCTTCTGGGGCTTCGATACTTTCGGTATTGCGCTGCTGTTCGCGCGCGTCGGCGCGATGGTGATGCTGCTGCCGGGGTTCGGCGAAGCTTCGATCCCGCCGCGGGTGCGGCTGGCCTTTGCGCTGGCGCTGTCCGTGGCGCTGGCGCCGGTCGTCGGCGCCAATTTGCCGAAGGCGCCGGCCGAATTCGGAACCGCCGCCAGCCTGCTGGTCGGCGAAATCCTGGTCGGGCTTTTGATCGGCGGCGGGGCGCGCATGCTGATGGCCGCGCTCAGCACCGCCGGCCAGATCGTCGGTCTGGAGACCGGGCTTTCCTTTGCCCAGATGACCGATCCGACGCAGGGCCAGGCCGGCCAGGTGGTCTCGATCTTTCTCGGCGTGATGGGCGTCGCGATGATTTTCGCCACCGACCTCGACCACCAGTTCATCATGGCGATCGTCGGCTCGTATCAGGCGTTCGCCCCCGCGCACGTGCTTTCGATGGCGGACGCCGCGGACTATGGAATCCGGCTCACCGGCGATTCCTTCCGCATCGGCGTGCAGATCGCCGCGCCGTTGATGCTGGCGGGGCTTGTGTTTCGCATTGGGCTTGGAGCGCTTAGCCGGCTTATTCCGCAGATACAGGTGTTCTTCGTCGCCATGCCGATCAACGTGCTTGGCGGTTTCGTGATTTTCGCGCTGGCGCTTTCGGCCGGTGTTCTCGTCTGGCTCGATCGTCTGCAGACGTTCGCGCGAACGCTTCAGTGAGGTGAGGCGTGGCCGACGACAAAGACGACAAAACAGAAGAGGCGACAGCCCGAAAGTTGAGCGACGCGCGCAAGCGCGGCGAGATCGTCTATTCGCAGGAAGCGGCGACGTGGATCATGCTCGCCGCCGGCGCGATGGCGCTCAGCATGCTTGGCCCGCAGATGATGCGCGCGATCGGCAACCTGGCGATCGGCTTTTTCGCCCACGCCAGCACGATTCCGACCGATGGCGATTCCCTGCGCGATCTTTATCTCGGCATTGGCCTCAAGGTCGGCGCTGCGCTCGGCATGTTCTTTCTCGTGCTCGCCATCGCCGCGATCGCTGCGCGCCTGGTGCAAGACGTGCCGACCTGGGCGCCGGAAAAACTGAAACCAAGTCTGGAAAAGCTCGACCCCATAAAGGGTCTGGGCCGTATTCTGGGTCCGGCGGCGTGGGGCAATTTCGCAAAGGCGGCGCTGAAACTCGGTCTCGTCGGCGCGGCTGGCGCATGGGCGCTTTGGCCGCGCGATTCTTCGCTTTCGACCCAGCCGCTGCGCGATCTTTCCACGTTCTGGGAAATGGCCCAGCAGCGGACGATGGCGATGCTCGGCGCGCTGATCGCCGCGTTCGCCGTTATCGCCGCGGCCGATTATTTCTTCACGCGACAATCCTACATGAAGCGCATGCGGATGAGCCGGCATGAAATCAAGGAAGAATTCCGCCAGGCCGAGGGCGATCCGCATGTCCTGGCCAAGCTGAAACAGATTCGCGGCGAGCGCGGCCGCCGGCGCATGATGGCCGCCGTGCCGACCGCCACCGTGGTGGTGACCAACCCGACGCATTACGCCGTCGCGCTCAAATACGAACAGGACAAGGGCGGCGCCCCACTTTGCGTCGCCAAGGGTGTGGATGAAGTCGCCCTCAGAATCAGGGAGGCCGCGGCCGGCGCGGAAGTGCCGATTGTGGAAGACCCGCCGCTCGCGCGGGCGCTTTACGCATCGGCTGAGATCGATGAGGCGATTCCGCGCGCGCATTATGAAGCGGTGGCGAAGGTTATCGGCGTCGTGATGCGCTTGGCGGCGCAAAAACGGTCGCGCCGAAGCCCACAAACTACAACGGGGCAGGGACGAGTTAACCCGAATCGGCCGACATGAGACAAGGCAGAACAGGCCGTTGATGACTGACATTACCGAATCGCCGCGCGCCAGGGTTCCGCAGGGCCAGTTCCTGGGCGGTTTCGATTTGCTGCGCGCCGCGTTCTGGACGGCGATGGCGATCGGGGCTGCGGGGGCCGGCGTGGCGATCGCAGGCGGGCCTTCCGTCGGCCCGGTCGGCGCGGTGCTGCTGATCGGCGTGGCGATGACCGGCCTTGTATTTCTCATGTGGCTTACCGGGCTGGGCAAATATGTCGGGCTCTATCCTGCGCGCGGCGCGGCGGAGGCCGCATCGCTGGCGGTGAGCCGTTCTGAATTTGCGCTGCTCGATGCGCTCGATGAACCGGCGCTTGTCGCAGAACATGGCGCAACGCCGCTTGCGGCGAACGCCGCTTACAATACCGCATCGCAAGCGGCCGGCGTGCTGGGCGAAAGCGCGCGGCCGCCGGCGATGGACCGCCTGTTCGGCGCCGATCCGATCGCTTCGGCGCCGATGTATCGGCTGGCCAACGCCGCCAAGCGCGGCCATGCGCGGCGCGAACAATTGCCCGCCGCGATGATCGGCAAGGGGCAGACGCCGACGCGTTATGAAATCTCCGTAGCGCCGATGCCGGGCGGGCGTACGCTATGGCGCCTGCGCGACCTGGGCCCCGCCGCGAGCCAGGAGAAAATTCCGGGCGCCGGCAAGCAATTGTTTATCGACGAAGCGCCGGTCGGCTTTTTCTCGGCCAAGCCGGACGGGACAGTGCTCTATATCAACCAGTCCCTGCGCGCCGTACTTGGCGTCGGCGAACAGACGGCTGGCGTCAAGCTGCGCGAGATCATCAAGGAAGATTTCGTCCGCGTTCTGCGGCGCGACCGCAAGGGCTTTGCCCCCGCGCGCGCCGCGATCACACTGCGCGCGCGCGACGGCATGGAAGTGCCGGCGATCGCGCTCACCACATGGCCCGGCGCCGATACCGACGGCGCTTCGCGCACAATGGTGTTCTTCGCCGGCCAGGACGCGCCCTCGGAGGCCGGCCCGCGGGCGGCGGCGCCGCCGATCGATGGTTTCTTCGAGAACGCGCCGTTCGGCGCAACCCTGCTGGACAGCGCCGATCCGGCGGTGGCGACGATCGTTGAAGCCAACCCGACTCTGACGGATCTAACGCAGGCGCGCGCGGCGCCGGGCGTGCGGTTTTCCGATCTGTTCGACGCTTCCGAAGGCCCGATCGAGCTTGCGAAGAAATTGCGCACCGCCTCGCATGCGCCGGTGGAACTGGTCGTTGCGTCAAATCCGCCGCGCGCCGCGCACGTCTATTTCGCCGCCGCGCCGGACGGGCGGGGGCTGGCCTATGTGGTCAACGTCGCCGAGCAGCGCGAGATCGAGCAGCGTCTGGCGCAAACCGAGAAGATGCGCGAGATCGGCACGCTGGCTTCCGGCGTCGCGCACGATTTCAACAACACGCTCACCGTCGTCATGCTGTCGACCGATTATCTGATGCGCCGCCACCCGGTCGGCGATCCGGACTTCGAGGATCTGCACAAGATCAACACCCACGCCCTGCGCGCGCGCGAACTTACAGAGATGCTGCTCTCCTATGCGCGGCAGAAGACCTTCAAGCGCGAGATACAGGATGTCTCGGCGCTGGTCGTGCAGGTGCAGGAACTGGCGCGGCGTCTTGTCGGCGATTCCATCGACTTCAAGGTCGTGCATGCGCGCGATCTGCCGTTCGTGAAGATAGACAAGACGCAAGTCGAGCGCGTGCTGATGAACCTCGTCACCAATGCACGCGATGCGATGCTCGGCGCTGGCGCGCGCAGCGGCAACAAACTGACGCTGCGCAGCGGGGTGGCGACGGCGGCCGAGGCGCATGAGGCCGGCCACGTATCCGTCGCCGACGGCGAATACGTCACGATCGACGTGGTCGATACCGGCCCCGGCATTCGCCCGGAGGATCAGCACAAGATATTCCATTCGTTTTTCTCGACCAAGGAGCCGGGCAAGGGCACGGGGCTTGGCCTCACCACTTCGTTCGGCATCGTCAAACAGCTCGGCGGCTACATTTTCTTCGACAGCGTCGTCGGCAAGGGCACGACGTTCCGCATCTACCTGCCGGCTTACGAGCCGACGGCGGACGAGATGGAAGAAATGGCCCGGCGTGACCGCGAGCGTGTCGAGGGCCGCGTTGTCGATGTCGCCACGCGCGGCAAAATCCTGCTGGTCGAGGACGAAGACGGCGTGCGCCGCGCGCTGTCGCGTACGCTGAAGGAATTCGGCTGCGAGGTCGATGAGGCTGAAAACGGCGAAGATGCGCTGGAAAAGATGGAGGCCGCGCCGGGCGCGTACGATCTGATCATCTCCGACGTATCGATGCCGCTGATGACCGGCCCTGAAATGCTGCGCGCCGCCGGCGCCGATATGCTCGGCAAGGCGAAAGTGCTGTTCCTTTCCGGCTATGCGCCTGAAAGCTTCGCCCAGATGCTCGAGGATTATCCGGTAAGCTTCCTGAGCAAGCCGGTCAGCGCCATGGAGCTGGCGGGCAAAGTCAAGGAAATGCTCGCCGCTTAGACGCTGGCGCGCGGACGGTCGCGGTGCGCGCGGTAATTTTTTATGCCAGACACGCCGGCAATGAACGCCGCTCTGTTTCTGTCCGTTCCCGCCGCCCTGCTGGGCGGCCTTGCCGCGTGGTGGGTGGCGCGGGCTTATGGCCGGGCTGGCGGCAAGCTGGGGCCGGCGCTGATCGGCGCCGGGATCGGGCTGGTCGCGGCGGCTGGGCTTTATCTGGCGATCGGCCGCCCGGCTTTGCCGGATGAGCCGTTCCGCCCCCGTCTGGCCGCGCTCCTGGGCAAAAACCCGGACGAAATGACCGCGAACGAACTGCTCACGGTGCTGGATGCGCGCGCGAAGATGAACCCCGCCGATCCCGCCCCGCTGATATTTTCAGGCGAGATATTGACCGAACTCGGCCGGCCGGACCTTGCCATCAGCCAGTATGACGAAGCCCTGGCGCGCAACGCCAAGTCCGCGCCGGCGCTGATCGGGCTCGGCCGGGCGCAGGTGGCGATGGAGCAGGGCAAGATCACGCCCGAGGCGCTGGCCTCCTTCCGCCGCGCGGGCGAGGCAGCGCCAGAAGACCCGATCCCCTGGCTTTACCAGGCGCTCGCGGCCAGCCAGGACGGCCAGTACGCCGACGCGGCTGTGCTGTGGCCGGAAGTGCTCAAGCGCCTCCCTTCGGATGATCCCCGCCGACGGATGGCCGAGCAGATGATCGCCGAAGCCCGCGCGAAAACAGCGCAACGACGCTGACGGACGCGGCGCGAAGGGATAGGAGTGGAAGGATAATGTCGCGTAGAAGCCGCAGGCTTACGATTATTGGCGTCGCCGGGGCGCTGCTGGCGCTGGCGGCAAGCCTTGTGCTCGCCGGCCTGCGCGACTCGATCGTCTATTTCTACCCGCCGACCGAACTGGCGGCGAAGGCCAAGCCCGGCCAGCGCGTCAAGATCGGCGGGCTGGTGGAGGCCGGCAGCATCTCGCACGATTCCTCAGGCGCGCTGTTGTTCAAGGTCACCGACAATCGGACTTCCACCGCCGTGCGCTATACCGGCGTGGTGCCTGATCTGTTCAAGGAAACCAAAGGCGTCATCGCTGAAGGCGTGTATCAGCCGGGCGCGGTGTTCGAGGCCGATAGCGTGCTCGCCAAACACGATGAGAACTACATGCCCAAGGAAGTCGTCGAAGCGCTTAAGAAGCGCGGCGAATGGCGCCCCGATGCCGGCCCGGGCGCCGGCAAGGGGCCGGGATCATGATCACCGAACTCGGCCTATTTCTCGCCGCCCTGGCGCTGATTGCGTCTCTGGCGCAGGCCGGGTTTGGCCTTTACGGCGGCCATAAGGGCGACGCCCGCGCCAGCGCCGCCTCGGCCGCGTGCGCGCAGGTTGCAGCTTTCGGCACGGTGGCTGCGCTCGCGCTGCTGATCGCCGCGTTCATTCGCTCCGATTTTTCGCTGGCGGTGGTGGCGAACAATTCCCACACCGACAAGCCGCTGCTCTACAAAATCGCCGGCGCGTGGGGAAACCACGAAGGTTCGATGCTGCTGTGGTGTACGGTTTCGGCGGTGTTCGGCGCATTGTTTGCGTCCACGCCGGGCAAGCTTGCGCCCTCGCTCTGGTCGCGCGCGATCGGCGTGCAGGGCGCGGTCACCGCCGGCGCGTTGATTTACACGCTGTTTCTGTCGAGCCCGTTCGCGCGGCTTGTGCCGGCGCCATTGCAGGGCGCCTCGCTCAACCCGCTGCTGCAGGATCCCGCCCTCGCGATGCATCCGCCGATGCTTTACCTCGGCTATGTCGGCCTTTCGATGCCGTATTCCATCGCCATTGCCGGCCTGATCGAGGGCAAGGTCGATCAGGCCTGGGCGCGCGCGGCGCGGCCGTGGATTTTAATCGCCTGGATTTGCCTCACCATCGGCATCGCGGCGGGCTCGTACTGGGCGTATTACGAATTGGGCTGGGGCGGCTGGTGGTTCTGGGACCCGGTCGAAAACGCCAGTTTCATGCCGTGGCTTTCGGCCTGCGCGCTGCTGCATAGCGCCGTCGTCACCGAGCGGCGCGGCTCGCTGGCGGGCTGGACGATCCTGCTGGCGATCATCGGCTTTGGCTTTGCCCTGCTTGGCACGTTCCTGGTGCGCTCGGGCGTGCTGACTTCGGTGCATGCCTTCGCGGTCGATCCGCAGCGCGGCTATGCGGTGCTGACGCTGTTCGTGCTGGCGCTTGGCGTGGGCTTTGGCCTTTACGCCTGGCGCGCGCCGCAGCTATCGAGGCCGAGCGGCTTTGTCGCGTTTTCGCGCGAAGGCGCGCTGGTGCTGAACAATCTCGGCCTTTCCGTCGCCTGCGCGACGGTGCTGATCGGCACGCTTTATCCGTTGCTGGCGCAGGCGATGGGCGCGGGGCTGATTTCCGTCGGCCCGCCATTCTTTAATCTTACCTTCGCGCCGCTGATGGCGCTGACGTTGATCGCCTTGCCGTTCGGCCCGCTGCTCGCCTGGCGCCGCGGCGACATGAAAGCGGCGCTGCATACGCTATGGCTGGCCGGCGCCGGCGCGGCGGGCGCGGCGCTTGGCGTATTGCTGCTGACCACCAAGGGCATATCGACCGCGCTTGGCCTGGCGCTTGGCGCCTGGCTGCTGATCGGTTCGGGCGCCTATTTGTGGCGGCGCATCAGGCAGGCGCGCGGCGTGGCCTTGCCGCTGGCGGTGTGGGCGATGAGCGCGGCCCATCTCGGGCTCGGCGTGTTCGTGATCGGCGCGGTGAGCGAAACCTCGTTCCGGCAGGAACGCTCGGCGTTGATGGCGCCGGGAGACGTCGTCGATTTCGCGGGCGAGAAGATCAAGCTCGCCGAAGTCGGCTCGCATCGCGGCCCGAACTACACCGCCGAATTCGGCCGGTTTGAATCTGCTGGAAACGTCATGACCGCCGAGCGGCGCTTTTACCCGGCCTCGCAGCAGACGACCTCCGAGGTGGCGATTCGTCCCAGCCTCGGCGGCGATCTTTACATCGCGCTGGGCGATCGCACGAAGGATGCCGGAACCTGGACCGTGCGGCTTTACCGCAATCCGCTGATCGAACTGATTTATCTCGGCTGCGCGATGATGGCGCTGGGCGGCGGGCTGGCGTTGCTGCGCCTGGCGCGCCGCCGCGAGACGGCGCCCGCGCCCGAAGCCGCGCCGGCGCCAAGACCGGCAACGGCAAGCCTGTGATCGCCGCGCTGCTGTTTCTCGCGGCCCTGGTCGCGCCCTTGCCCGATCCGGCGCAGGAGGCGCGGGCCCAGGCGCTGGAGGAAGAAATCCGCTGCGTGGCCTGCCAGAACGAGCCGATTTCGCAATCCACCGCCGATATAGCGGTGGACATGCGCCGCCTGGTGCGCGCGCGGATCGCCGCTGGCGACGACGACGCCCGGATTAGAACCTATTTTTCTGACCGTTATGGCGATTTCGTTCTGTTCCGGCCGCCGGTGAAGGCGGAGACCTGGCCGCTCTGGATCGCCCCGCTTTTGCTGCTGCTGGCGGGCGCCGGGCTCGCCTGGCGGGCGCGGGGCGCCCCGCCGGCCGACGACATTCCCATAGAAGACGAACTCTAGGGCTTCAAAGGCACAAAAACACCCTATCTAAACAAGGTGTAATTGCGCGCCCATTGTGAAGTAAGGCCTGCTCGCCCTAATTTCGTCGTGCGGCGCTGGAAAACAACCGAGCGCTCACCCGAGGAACCCATGTCTGATCTGACGCCCAAGCATTTCAACCATATGCTCGCCGGGGCCGGCGTGGCCGCCGTTCTGTTCGCCGGCTTTACCGCCGCGCCCGCTATTTTTTCCCCCCACGGCGCAGACGCCAAAGAGATTGTCGCCGCGCCGGTCGCGCCGCCGCCCGGCGCGCCGATGAGCTTTGCCAATTTGATCCAGCGGGTCAGCCCCGCGGTCGTGTCGATCGAGGTCAAACAGATGGGCGGGGGGCGCGAAAGCGGCGGGATGGACCCCGACGATCTGCAGAATTTGCCGCCCGGCTTCGAGGAATTCCTGCGGCGGATGCAGCCCCAGCAGCAGCCGCAGAAGCCGCGTGAAACCACCGCGCTTGGCTCGGGTTTCTTCATTTCCGAAAAAGGCGTGATCGTTACGAATAACCACGTCGTGGAAGACGCCACGTCGATCAAGATCAAGACCAGCGAAGGCAAGAGCTACACCGCGGAGCTTGTCGGCACCGATGAGTTGACCGACCTGGCCGTCCTGCGCGTGGTCAAACCGGATCAGAGCTTCTCCTTTGTGAAATTCGACACCGAATCCGATTTGCGCGTCGGCGATTGGGTCGTGGCGGTCGGCAATCCGTTTGGCCTCGAAGGCACGGCCACGGCCGGCATCGTCTCTGCGAAAGGCCGCAAGGGCGATGATGTGGGCACGCGGTCGTCCTACACCGACTTCATCCAGATCGATGCGCCGATCAACCGGGGTAATTCCGGCGGGCCGACGTTCGACCTGCAAGGGCGCGTCGTCGGCGTAAACTCGGCGATCTATTCGCCGACCGGCGGGTCCGTCGGCATCGGCTTTGCTATCCCGTCTGAAACCGCCGCGACGATCGTCGATCAGATTTTGGCCGGCGGCAAAGTCACGCGCGGCTGGATCGGCGTTTCGGTGCAGCCGATCGATGACGATCTCGCCCGCAGCCTCGGCATGCCCAACACGAAGGGTGCGATGGTTGCGGCGCTGGTGCCCGGCGGCCCGGCCGAAAAGGCCGGCCTGCGCCAGGGCGATGTGATCCTCAAGATCGACGGCGCCGCGGTTGAAGATCAGCGCGATCTCACCCGCCGGGTGGGCGCCTTCGGGGTCGGCAGGACCGCCCAGTTGGAGGTCCTGCGCGACGGCGCTCACCGCAGCGTGGCGCTCAAACTGGCGGAGCGGCCCAATGAGCAGCAACTTGCGTCCTTCGATGGCAAATCCAACGATCGGACTCCGGGCGTCGCGCCAAGCGAAGGCGTGCTGAAGCAATCTTCGCTCGGCGCTGATTTCCGTCCGGCGACGCAAACCGACCGGCAGAAGTTCAATCTTTCCGCCAATGCCGGCGGCTTGGTCGTGGCGCGCCTTGATGAGGACGGCCCGCTTGCGAAGAAGGGCGTGCGCGAAGGCGACGTCATCCTCTCCGCCGGCGGCCAACCGGTGCGCACCGGCGCGGACCTGGCGGCGGCGCTCAGCAACGCGGCCAAGGCCAAGCGTCCGATCCTGCTGCAATACGCGGGAAGCGCCGGCCGCGGCTATATCGCCGTCGAACCAAAGGCCGGCTAAGGCGTAGAGCCAACACAATGCGCGTATTACTGGTCGAGGACGAATCCGAACTGGCGAACAATCTACGCCGGGCGCTGTCGGAAGACGGCCACGCCGTCGATATCGCCGGCGACGGCGAGTCCGGAGAGAGCCTGGCGCGCGGCGGCGGCTACGACGTCATCGTGCTCGACCGCATGCTGCCGAAGCGCAACGGCGTCCACGTCGTCGAAAACCTGCGCGAGGCGGGAGTTTCGACCCCGGTGCTGTTTCTTTCGGCCCTCGGCGAGGAGGACCATCGGATCGAGGGGCTGAACGCCGGCTCGAACGATTATCTGGTCAAGCCGGTCTCCACGCGCGAATTGCTCGCCCGCGTTCGCGCGCTCTGGAACGGGCGCGACCGGGAGGCGCCGGCTACCAGGCTCAGCGTCGGCGACATGGAAATGGACCTTCTGGCCCGCACAATTACCCGCGGCGGCAAGAAGATCGATCTTCAGCCGCGCGAGTTTCGCCTGCTGGAATATCTCATGCGCCACGCCGGCGAGGTGGTTACGCGCACCATGCTGCTCGAAAAGGTGTGGGACTATCATTTCGATCCGCAAACCAACGTGATCGACGTCCATATCTCCCGTCTGCGGGCCAAGATCGATAAGGAATTCTCCAAGCCGATGCTCCACACGGTGCGCGGCTCGGGCTATCGTCTGGACGCTTGATCGAACCGGAAACAAGGCGCGCCGCGATGCCGCTGGCCCTGCCCAAGCTCGCGTCGATAAAATGGGCGCGTCCGGCGTTTCTGCGTCCGGATTTCTGGCGGCGCCTGGCGCAGCGCACAATCATGTTGCGGACGGTCACGTTCCGGCTCGCGCTGGTGCAGATTGGCCTGTTTGCGGTGTTCTCGCTCGCGCTGCTCGGCTTTGTCTATTACGCGACCGTGGTGCAGACCCAGGCCGAGGCCGACGCCAGCGTCGATCAGGAATTCACCGAGCTGGAAAAGGTCTACGACAAGGACGGCATGAATGCGCTGAACCAGGAAGTGTTCGAGCGCGCCTCCAGCGCCGGCCCCCAACTCTACATCCTGGCAAACAAGGAGGGCGAGATCGTCGCTGGCGATTTCGGCGCTTTTCCGCAATTGCCCACCGGCGCAAGCCAACGCGTTCCGTTCGAATACAAAACGCTCGGGCCCGACGGCAAGACCGAGGTCAACCGCGCGCGGGGCCGGATCGGGCGCGTCGGAAACGGTCCCATCCTGCTGGTCGCGCGCGACATGGCCAATTCCTCGGTGCTGGTCGGGCGCGTTACCCGCGCGGTCTATTTCGGCGCCGGTCTTGGTTTCATCCTGTCGCTGATCAGCGGCTACTTCGCCTCGCGCCAGGCCGCGCGCCGCGCCGAAGCCCTTTCGCGCACCGCGCAGGATGTGATGCGCGGAGATTTGACGCGCCGCGCGCCCGTCGTTGGCGCAAACGACGAATTCGACACGCTGGCGCAGGATCTCAACGCCATGCTCGATCGCATCGAGCGGCTGATGCGCAGCGCGCGCACCGCCGGCGACGCCATCGCCCACGATCTGCGTACGCCGCTGACGCGCCTGCGCTCGCGGCTCGAAGCGGCGATCGAATCGACGCCGAACGAAGAGGCCGACCGCGAAGCGCTGCGGCGCGCGCTTGAGGAAACCGATTCCCTGCTCGCCACGTTCACCGCCGTTTTGCGTCTGGCGCGCGTGCAGTCAGCCGCCGGCTGGCAGTTCCAGCGCGTCGATCTTTCCGCGATCGCGCGCGATCTGGTGGAATTCTACGAGCCCGTCGCCGAAGATGGCGGCGTCAGCCTTGCCAGCGATATCGAGGACGGGCTCTTCGCGCCCGGCGAAGCGAGCCTGTTGACGCAGGCGCTGTCAAACCTGATCGAAAACGCCATCAAATACACGCCCGCGCCTGGCCGCGTGCACGTCAGCGCCAAGCGCGGCGAGCGCATCGTGCTTTCCGTCGCCGATACCGGCCCCGGCGTGCCGCCGGAGGAGCGCGAACGCGTCATCGACCGGTTTGTGCGGCTGGAAACGGCGCGCTCCACGCCGGGCGCGGGGCTCGGCTTGTCGCTCGTCGCCGCGGTCGCCGAGGTCCATCGCGCCGATCTCAAACTGGAGGACGGCCTTGGCGGCGCCGCCGGGCCGGGCCTGCGCGTGACGCTGACCTTGCCGGTGCTCGCGGCAAAGGGATAGGCCAGGGCATGCAGCCGGCCATCGTTTACAGTGCGGCGGAGGCCGGCGATGCGCTCGGCGCGCTGGCGGATGGACCGTGGCGCCAAGCATTGCGCGCGGCGGCGGGCGGGGCGCCTTATCTGGCGCGGCTGTGCGTGCACTATCCCGAACTCGTCGCGCGCCTGAATACGCACGGCCCTGAAACGATTGTGTCTGAAGCGCTGAGCCAGACTCGCGCGGCGGCGCTTTTACCGTTTGACGAAGCGATGCGCGATCTGCGCGCGGCGAAATCCGCCACGCATCTGGCCTGCGCCGTGGGCGATCTAGCCGGCGTATGGGCATTGGCGCAGGTCACGGGCGCGCTAACCGATCTGGCCGATACGGCCTGCGAAACAGCGCTCGCGATTGCCGCTGCGGCGCTGGTATCGCGCGGCGATCTGATCGCGCCGGAAAATCAATCCGCGGGTCCGCTGCCCGGCCTTATCATGCTGGCGATGGGCAAGCAGGGCGCGCGCGAATTGAATTATTCCTCCGATATCGACATCACCTTGTTCTTCGACGCGGAGCGCCTGCCCGTGGCGCCCGAGCGCGAGCCGAAAGTCGTCGCCCAACGCATCGCGCCGCTGCTGGCGCGCGCGCTGGAGGAGGTGACGCCCGACGGTTACGTATTCCGCACCGATTTCCGCCTGCGCCCCGATCCGGCTTCGACGCCGGTTGTCGTTTCGATCGCGGCGGCGGAGGGCTATTATCAGAGCGTCGGCCAGAACTGGGAGCGGGCGGCCTTCATCAAGGCGCGCCCCTGCGCCGGAGACATCGCGGCAGGCGAGGATTTTCTGCGCGCCATTGCGCCCTTCATCTGGCGCCGCCACCTCGACTATGCCGCGATCGCCGACATCCATTCGATCAAACGGCAGATACTCGCGGCGCATAAGGGCGGCGATCTGGATGAGACCGCGCCGGACGTAAAACTCGGCCGCGGCGGCATCCGCGATATCGAATTGTTCGCCCAGACGCAGCAATTGATTCTCGGCGGCCGCGATCCGCGCCTGCGCGCGCGCGATACGGCCGGCGCGCTCGGTGCGCTTGGCGAGGCCGGCGTGATCGACGCGACGACGCGCGACGATCTCATAGAAGCATACGAGTTTCTGCGCGGCGTGGAGCATCGCATCCAGATGCTGAACGATGAACAGACGCACCGCGTGCCGGCCGGCGAGGAATCGCGTGCGCGCCTGGCCGCGCTTTGCGGCTTCGCGGGCGCCGGGACTTTCGACGCGGCGCTGCATAAACGCCGCGCGCGCGTCGCCGAGATCGACGCCTATCTGTTCCGCGGACAAGATACGCTCGCCGATCCGCTCGGCTCGCTCAGCTTCACGGGCGTCGAGGACGATCCTGAAACGCTGAAGACGCTTGCCGCCCTGGGCTTTACCCACCCCGAACGCGTCGCCGCCGCCGTGCGCGGCTGGCACCACGGGCGCCTGCGCGCCACCCGCACCGAGCGCGCCCGCGAAATCCTGACGGCGCTGATGCCGAAATTGTTGCGCGCCATCGCCGATAGCGGCGAGGCCGATACGGCGTTCGCGCGGTTCGACGATTTCCTGAAAAGCCTGCCGGCCGGCGTGCAGGTGTTGGCGTTATTGGCGGCGCAACCCGTGCTGCTCGGCGCCATCGCCGATGCGTTTGGCCTTGCGCCGAAAATCAGCGCCGGCCTGGCGCGGCGGCCGGCGCTGATCGATGCGCTGCTCGATGCGCGCTTTGCCCGTAGCATAGGCAAAGACGCGCCCGGCGAGCGCGATGCGTTTCTTGCCGAGCGTATGGCTGGCGCGGGCTTTGAACAGGCGTTGAATCTCGCCCGTCGTTTTCAGGCCGAAGAAACGTTGCGTATCGGCCTGCAAGTTTTGCAGGGCCGCGCTACTGCCGAAGCGGCCGGTCACGCCCACGCCGATCTGGCGCAAGCGTGCGTGCGTACGCTCGCCGGCGCCGCTTTGGTTGAAACCGAGCGCCTCTACGGCCGCCAGCCTGGCGCGTTCGTGGTGCTCGCGCTCGGAAAGTTCGGCGGCGAAGAAATGGCCGAAGGCTCCGATCTCGACGTGATGGTGGTTTACGATGCAGCCGATGGCGGCGCGGGCAAGCTAAGCGCCGGCGAATTTTACGCACGGCTGACGCAGCGGATCATCAGTGCGCTCGCCGCGCCCACCGAGGAAGGCGCGCTTTATGCAGTGGATATGCAATTGCGCCCTTCCGGCAGCAAGGGGCCGGTCGCGGTGCGGCTGTCTTCGTTCGAGCATTATTACACCGAGGAAGCCTGGACCTGGGAATTGCAGGCGCTGACGCGTGCGCGCCCGGTGGCCGGCGACGAAAACCTTGGCGCGCGCGTGATGCGCGCGGCGCGCGCCGCGCTGCTTGCGCCGCGCGCCGCGCTGCTTGCGCCGCGCGACAGAACCAAGATCATGCACGACGTCGCCGCGATGCGCGCGCGCATGGAACGCGAACGGCCCGGCAAGGGCGTGTGGGATATCAAACTGGCGCCGGGCGGGCTGGTCGATATCGAATTTGCGGTTCAGGCGCTGGAGCTGGCCGCCGCCGCGGAGGGGCGCGATCTGATCCGCGCCAATACCGCCGTCGCGCTTGCCGGGCTGGCGCAGGCCGGCGCGCTTAGCCGCGACCATTGCGCGGCCTTCACGCATGCCTGGCGGCTGTACTCGGATTTGATCCAGGTGCTGCGCATCTGTGTCGATGAGCCGTTCGCGCCGGACGCTTATTCCGGGCGGCTGAAAGCGCTGCTGGCCAGCACCGCCGGCGTCGCCGATTTCGCCGCGCTTGAAACACATCTGGCCGCGATCCAGGCCGATATCCGCATACGCTTCGTCGGCCTTCTGAGCGCGGGGGAGGCGGAAGCGCTGGCCGTGCGGTAAACGGGATGCAGGCGCGACGGAAACCTCCCGGCCGGTCGTTCAAGACTAGCCGGGACAAAGCAACGGAGACATTGGATGAAGGCCCTGTTTATTCTGGCTGCTGCTGTTTTGACGCTTTCCTGCGGCGCGGCTTTGGCCGAGGGGGCCGGCGGCGGCGGCGGCAGGCTCCTTGCCGCCGCTGACGCGAACAAGGATGGCGCGATCACCAAAACCGAGTTCGACGCCATGCGCGCGAAGCGCTTTGACGAAATGGACAAGAACAAGGACGGCGTGCTTACCGGCGACGAGCTGATGGGCGGGCGGCGCGGCGGCCGCGGACTATTCGCCGCCAATGGCGAAGGCAAAATCTCCAGGGCTGAATTTCTCGCCCGCGCGCCCCTGTTCGATCGGCTCGACACCAACAAGGATGGCGTGATCGACGCAGCCGAATTGGCCGCGATTCCCGCGCGCCGAGGCCTACGCGGTGCAGGAGGGTAGCACGAAAGGCGCGGGCTCACCGGATGCACGATCCCGACGCCGAACTTGTGCGGCGCGCGGGCCTCGGCGATGCGCGCGCGGCCGAAAGCCTCGTGCGCGCCCATATCGGGCGTGTGCTTGGTCTGGCGCGCCGGCTGCTGGGCGACGCCGCCGAGGCCGAGGACGTGGCGCAGGATGTGTTCGTGCAGTTCTGGCGGCACGCTGGAAAATGGCGCGCGGACGAAGCCAAGTTCAGCACCTGGCTGCACCGCGTCGCGCTGAACCTTTGCTACGATCGGCTGCGCAAGCGCGGCCGGTGGATCGGTGAGGAGGCCGCGATGCACGTTCCCGCCAACGAGCCCCATGCGGCCAACGCGATCCTCGCCAATCAGCGCGCGGCGCGCGTCAATGCAGCGCTGGCTACGCTGCCCGAGCGCCAGCGCGCCGCGATCGCGCTTTGCCATTTCGAGGAAATGTCCAATATCGAGGCGGCGGCGGCGCTGAATATCAGCGTCGATGCGCTCGAATCGCTGCTGGCGCGGGGGCGCCGCGCGCTCAAGACCGTACTGGCGGGCGCCGCGGAAGATTTGCTGGGCGAGGCAGAGCCTCAAAGCATGGAAGGAGTTCGTCATGGACCGCACGCGGTTTGAAGCGATCGTCGCTGCTTACGGCGCCGAACCGCGCCGCTGGCCGGCTGAGGAGCGCGAGGCGGCGGAAGCCTTCCATGCCACGTCGCGCATTGATGTCGGCGAAGCCGCCGCGCTCGACCATGCGCTCGACGCGGCCCGCGATATGCCGGACGCGAGCCTGCTGTCGGCGCGTATTCTGAAACAGCGGCGCGCGCTGCGCGGCGAGCCTGCGCCTGGCGCGCGCTGGGCGCTCGCGGCGTGCGCGCTGATTGGCGTGGCGGCGGGGTTTGGCGTCGGCGCGGCGGCTTCGCCGATCGAGCCGGCGCAGGTGCTTGGCTCGGCGTTGACGGCCCCTTTTGAAGCGACTGAGGATTTTGGCGGATGAGTTTTCCTTGGCGCACGCTGACGGTGATTTCGCTGGCGATCAATCTTTTGATCGTCGGCGCCGCGGTCGGGTTTTTCATGTCGCATTTTCCGCGCGGGGGGCCGCCGTTCGACGGGCTGCGCGGGGCGCAGGGCATGGGCCTGCGCGCGCTGCCCGACGCCGAGCGCTCGGAATTGGCGCGCGCGCTCACCGGCGCGTGGCAGTCGGGCGGCGATCTGCGCGAGGCGGCGCAGCAGGCGCGGCAAAACACCCGCGACGCGGTGGGCAAGGATCCCTACGATGAGGCCGCCGTGCGCAAGGCGTTGGCCGAAATGCGCGCGGCGGACAACGCGGTGCTGCAACATTATCAGGAGGCGCTGGCCTCAAGTCTCGGCAAGCTGTCTTCCGAACAGCGCCTGATGGCCTTGCGCGCCGCAAGCCGCCCAGGCGCGGGCGGACCGGGCCGGCTTTTCCGTGAGGGGCGCCGGGGTCCCGGCGGAGGCCGCGGCGACGGCGATGGGCCGCCGCCAGAAGCGCCGCCGCCTCGTTAAGCGGCGCTGGTCAGCGCTTCGGGCGCGATCTTCGCGCGCGTCGGCAGGAAGATCGTCACGATCGTGCCGCGGCCTTCCTCGGAATCGATTTCGAGGCGCCCGCCATGCATTTCGACCAGCGATTTGGTGAGCGCCAAGCCAAGGCCGGTGCCGCCATTCTTGCGCGACAGCGCCATATCCACTTGCTCAAACGCGCGTCCCATGCGCGGCAGGTGTTCTTTCGGAATGCCGCATCCCGTATCGACGACTGAAATCGTGACGCCGCCCTCGGCGGGCCGCAGGCGCACGACAACGCCGCCCTGCGTCGTGAACTTCAGCGCGTTGGAAAGCAGATTGAGCAGCATCTGCTTGACTGCCCGGTGATCGGCCTCGATCTCCTGCGTCGCGGCGTCGTCGACCACCAGCGACAGGCCTTTCTCGTCGGCCCGGCGGCGCATCAGGCGCACGGCCTGATCCACCGCCTCAAGCGGCTCGAGCGGCTGGGGCGCGAGCGTGATCTTGCCGGCCTCGATCTTCGCCATGTCGAGAATGTCGTTGATCAGGTCGAGCAGCAACTGCCCGGAAGCGAGGATGTCGCGTGAGTATTCGGCATAGCGCCTATCGCCCAGCGGGCCGAACAATTCGCTCGCCATCAATTCGGAAAAGCCGTTGATCGCATTAAGCGGCGTGCGCAATTCGTGGCTCATGTTCGCCAGAAACGCGCTCTTGGCGCGGCTGGCTTCTTCGGCGCGGCGCTTTTCTTCTTCGTATTTCTTCGCCAGTTCGCGGTTGCGCCCTTCGGACATTTCAAGCTGGCTGACCATCGAACGCAGATTACGCTGGCTGCGGGCGAGGGCCTCTTCCTGGCGCTTGAGTGCGGTGATGTCGGCGCCGACGGTGACCAGGCCGCCCTCGGCCGTGCGCCGCTCGACCATCTGCAGCCACACGCCGGTCTTCAGTTCCACTTCCTGGATTTGCGGATCGGCCGTATCCTGGCGGGAGCTTTGCACTTCCTTCTTCGCCGCCGCCATGATCGCGTCATAGGGCGCGCCGGGGCGCAACAGGTTGGCGGGAAGGTTGAAAGCGCGCGCGTAGGAGCGGTTCCACATCGCCAGCCGCTTGCGCTGGTCCCACAGCGCGAACGGGCCGGAATAGGAATCGATCGCCTCGCGCAGACGCCGCTCCAGCGCCAGGGCGCGCAATTCGGCTTCGCGCTGGGGCGTTACATCGACGGCGGTGCCGACGACGCGCAGCGAATCGGGATTTTCGTGGGATTCAATCGCCAGGCCGCGCACTTCAATCCAGGAGGTGCCGGTGGTGGACCGGACGCGGAATGATCCTTCCAGCATCCCGCTTTCGCGCGCGGCGGCGAATGCCTGCTCGACCCGTTCACGATCATCCGGCGAAACCAGCGCCAGGAACCCTTCGTAGCGCATCTCGTGCGAAGGCGCGTGCAGCAGTTCCGATACGCGCGGCGAAAGCACCATGTGGTCGGTGTCTAGCCGCCATTCAAACACGCCGCCGCGCGCGCCATCGACGGCGACGCGAAATGTGTCCTTGGTGGTGACGAGTTCGGCCTCGGCGGTTTCGGCCCTGCGGCTCTGCTTCACCCAGAGACGCAGCAGCACGATCGCCGCGGCGAACGGCGCGCCGAACACGGCCAGATAGAAGGGCGCAATGCCTTGCAGCGCGGACAGTTCGGAGGCGGCGGGCGCGGCGGCGTAGAGGCGCGCGCCGCCGGTGGCGAGCGCGGCGCTGCCGACGGCCAGGCGGCCCTCGGGCGTGGATTCGGCAAAAGCCGCGCTGGCAGCCACGGCGCCATTCGGATTGACGCCGAGCGCCTCCGCCAGCGACGTTTTCCCTTTCGCAAGCTTTGGCTGGCCGGCGAGCACGGCGCCGTCGGGCGCCACCATAAGCAGCCGGCCGCCGGACACGTCCGCAAGCAGGGCGTCGGAATTGAACACGGCGACGACGATGTAATTGTCGGCGCGCCGCGCCATCGCCAGCGCGCGGCTGCCGCCGGCGGTGGCCGCGATGCCTGACCAGGTCGCTTGATCCTTGAGCGCGGCGGCGGCGGCGCGCGCCAAGGGCGCCGTCGCCTGGCTGGAAAAGGCCAGTTCGGCGCCGCCGGCGGAAAACACCGCCGCGCCCGCCACGGTGCGCGCCCGCGCGGCGGCGCGGGCCACGGCGCCGGGATCGGTGGCAAGCGTATGGGTCGCCGCGGCCAGTTCCGTGGCCCCGGCGAGCATGCCCCAGGCGTGGGAGATGGCGGAATTGGCCTGCTCGGCGGCGTCGGCGGCGACGTGCGCCTGCACGTTAGCCTCGGCCATCAGCGCCGCTTCGCTCTCTTCCTTGAAGCGCCACACGCCAACCGCGGCGAACGCCGCCAGCAGCGCGCAGGCCAGCGCGACGAGAAGGCTGCGCCGCGTGCGCGCCGCCTTCACCGCCGCCGATTCAGAATGGCTGACCTTTTCGGCCACCTAACCCTTTTCCCAACCGTCCGCTTGCGGACAACATCAAGGCGTGAAACGAGCGCCAGCGCCGCGCGCTTCCGGCTCCGGCGAATCATTGCCCCAGGAAACGGTAATCGTTTGGTAAAGATTCGGACAGGCGAGCGCCGCCTGTGGATGAATGGCTATACCAGCGCCCGGCTGAGGATATCGTGGGCGTTTTTGGAGAGGTCCGGCCGGGCGAGGAGGGCCTGCATCGCCGCGCTGGCGTGGCCTCTGCGGGTTTCGTCGAACCGGCGCCAACTTTCAAACGGCGCCAGCAGGCGTGAAGACAGCGCCGGATTGAGCGGATCGACCTCGCCGGCTAGATCGGCGACGAAGCGATAGCCTTCGCCATCGGCGGCATGGAACGCACGCAGATTGCGCGCCGAAAAACTGGCCACGAGAGAACGCACGCGATTTGGGTTCTTGATGTCGAAATCGGGATGGCGGCGCAGCATGCGTACGCGCGCGATGGAATCAGCGCGCGGTGCGGCGGCCTGTGCCGAAAACCATTTGTCCATCACTAGCGGCGAGGAAGACCAGCGCTTCTGGAAGGCGCCGAGCGCGTCATCGAACGCGGCAAGCCCGCTGGCGCCCAGCGCATCGAGCGCGGCCATCTGCTCGGTCATCGTGCCGGCCGCATCGAACGCCTGGCGCAAGACGGCTTCGGATTCGGCGCCGAGCGCTGCGAACAGGTCCAGTGCAGCGGCTTTGAGCGCGCGCCGGCCAGCGGCTTCGGCCCCGGCGGAAAATTCCTTCTCGCTCGGCGCGGCGGCGAGCGGCTCGATTTTTGGCCGCAAGACGCGCGCCAGTTCCCGGCGCAGGTCCTCGCGCGCGGCAAACAGAGCGTCCGGATCGGGCGCGTCGGCGATCTGTATGAGGTCGTTGAGATCGGGCAGGCGCAGCGCCAGCGCGGCGAAGGCGGGATCCTGCTGGGCGCGGTCTATTTCGCGCGACAGCGCGGCGGCGAAGGCGGTTTCCGGCGGCGGCTTCTGGCCCGCCTTGATCAGTTCCGCGCGGGAAAGGATCGCTGCGCGCGCGAGCGACTGGCCCGCTTCCCAGCGTGTGTACGGATCGGGATCGTGCGCCATCTGCGCGAGGCGATCCTGCGTCGTCAGCCCGTCGTCCAGCGCCACGGGGGCGGGAAAACCGCGTAGCAAAGCCGGAATGGGCTGGCGCGCAACGCCTTTGAACGTCCAGCTCTGCGCGGCCTGATCGAGCACAAGCAGATGCTCTTCGTTGGCGACCGGCGCATCGCCAAGATGCGGCGCTAGGATCGCGCCATCGGCGGAGATCAGGCCGACGCGCAAGGGAATCGGCATCGGGGCCTTTTCCGTCTGGCCCGGCGTCGGCGCGATCGTCTGGCTGACTGTCAGCTCATATGTTTTGGCGTTCGCGTCGTAAATCCCGCGCGCATTCAGGCGCGGCGTGCCGGCCTGATCGTACCAGCGCATGAAGCGGCGCAAGTCATGACCGCCGGCTTCCTCGAAACAGGCGACGAAATCTTCCACCGTGGCGGCCGTGCCGTCGCAGCGCGCGAAATAAAGCTGCATGCCTTTGTCGAAGGCTTCCGGGCCGATCAGGCTTTTGAGCAGGCGGATGACCTCGGCGCCTTTTTCATAGACCGTGGCGGTGTAGAAATTGTCGATCTTCAAATAGGAGCGCGGGCGTACATTGTGCGCCAGCGGTCCGGAATCCTCTGGAAACTGGCGCGCGCGCAGGCGTTTGACGTCCTTGATCCGCTGCACGGAGCGTGAGCGCTGATCGGCGGAGAATTCCTCGTCGCGGTAAACCGTGAGGCCTTCCTTGAGGCAAAGCTGGAACCAATCGCGCAAAGTGATGCGGTTGCCGGTCCAGTTATGGAAATATTCGTGCGCGACGACGCTCTCGATCGCTTCGTAATCGCTGTCGGTGGCGGTTTCGGGATCGGCGAGCACGTAGGATGAATTGAAGATGTTGAGGCCCTTGTTCTCCATCGCGCCGAAATTGAAATCGCGCACGGCCACGATGTTGAACACGCTGAGATCGTATTCGCGCTGGAAAACCTCTTCGTCCCATTTCATCGCGCGCTTGAGCGAATCCATGGCGTAGCCGGCGCGGGACGCATCGCCCTTGTCGACATGCACGCCGAGCTTCACCCGCTTGCCGGACATGGTGGTGAATTCGTCTTCGATGGAATCGAACGCGCCGGCCACCAGCGCGAACAGGTAGGCGGGTTTCAGATGCGGATCGCGCCAGAGCGCGTAATGGCGCCCGCCCGGCAGGTCTCCGGCCTCGATCGGATCGCCGTTTGAGAGCAGGAGCGGGAAGCGCGCCTTCTCGGCCTCGATGCGCACAGTGTAGCGCGACAGGCAATCGGGCCGGTCGAGCGCGTAGGTGATCTTGCGGAAACCCTCCGGTTCGCATTGCGTGCAAAAGCGTCCGGCCGAAACGTAAAGCCCTTCGAGCGCGGTGTTGGCGCCAGGATGGATGATCGTTTCGACCTCGAGGGTGAAACGATCGGGCGGCGTATGCACAATGAGGCGTTCCGGCTCGACCGCGTAAGCGCTTGGCGCCAGCGGCGCGGCGTCGAGCGCGATGCGTTTCAGTTCCAGGCGCTCGCCATCGAGCACGAGCGGGCGGTCATGCGCGCCAAGCCGGCGCACGGCGCTTTTCGCCACGACTCTGGTGCTCTCCACGTCAAGCGTGAATGTCAGTTCTATGTCGTCGACCACGAAATCGCTGGGCGTGTAGTCGGCAAGGCGCACCGGCCGGGCGGCGTCGTCGCGCATGAACCTGCTCCCGAAGAGAAGGCTCTGACATGGACGGGCCGGCCGGCGAAATCAATCGCGCGGCGCTGACGATTTAGTCGGCGAGGGCGAGGGCGCCAGGGCCTGTGGGCTCTGCCTGGTAAACATCGGCGAGGACTTCGTCGGCGACCGCCAGAAGATCCTTGAGCTGATCGGGCATGGCGGCGTCGAATTCGCTGCCGAACTGGGCCAGGTCGCGCGTTAGGCGCAGCATTTTCAGCGCGTTGACCAGCACGCGAGACTGGAACTCGATGCGCTTGGGGTTGCGGTCATATTCCGCCGCCGGCACGCGCCAGCCGCCCCAATCCTGTTCGTCGGTGATGACGACAGGGTAGGAGCCGGGGAAGGGATGCCGGCCGCGCAGGGCCTCGGCCTCGGGCAGCCAGCGATTGTTCATGCGCGCGATGCGCCAATGTTCGCTCAGCGTATGATCCATGGACGCGTCACGGTCATCGCGTTGCTCGGCGCCAAGTTCATTGGCCAGGAAATCGCGGCCGAGGCCGACATCGTAGAACACTTTCAGCGGTTCTTCGACGCCCTTGACCCATTGCGGCATGATCCGTTCGACCGTCGACCACACGCCGACCGGCTTTACGAATACACGGTCGCCCTTGGTGAATAATGCTTTCGCCATGATAGCCCACGCCTATCTTGACGGGCATCATGGGCCGACCGCGTTGAGTTTCCGTGAAGAGCGTGCATTTTTCCGGGCGGCGCCCGCAAGAATTTGTTAAGCACGCGAAAGGCGCAAAGGAGATCGCATGGAAGTCGTGCGCGGCAAGGACATCACCATCCGCTTCGACAGCGCCAAGTGCATCCATTCGCGCTATTGCGTTACCGGCGCGCCAACGCTGTTCGTGGGCAATGTAGAGGGAGACTGGATTTTTCCCGACGCCGTTCCGGTTGAGGACTCCGTGCGCATCGCCTGGGCCTGTCCCTCCGGCGCCATCGCTTATGAACGCCACGATGGCGGGCCGCAGGAAGAAGCGCCCCCGGTCAATATCGTGCGCCTGCAGGAAAACGGGCCGCTCGCTTTCCGCGCCAACCTCACCATAAACGGCCAGCCTGCCGGCTACCGAGCTACGCTCTGCCGCTGCGGAAAATCCAAGACCAAACCGTTCTGCGACCATTCCCACGTCGAGGCCGGCTTTCTCGCCACCAGCGAGCCGGCGACCAAATCGGAGGAGGCGCTGGCGGTGCGCGACGGCGTCCTGGCGATCACCCCGACCAAGGACGGTCCCTTGCAGGTCGAGGGCAATCTGGAAATCTGCACCGGGACCGGCCGGGTGATCGAAAAGACCGTCAAGACCTGGCTGTGCCGCTGCGGCGCGTCGGCCAACAAGCCGTTTTGCGACGGGACGCACAAGAAGATCGGCTTTACCGCGCCATAGGCGTGCGCCGTTCGCCTGCCGCAATCGCCATGCTACATCGCCGGCAGGGACCGCCTTGACCGTTTTCATCGCCCATTCCGCCGCCGACATGGACGCCGCCGAGTTGATCGCCAAGGCGATCGAGCGGCGCGGGCTGTTCGTCGAGCACGAGGGCGGCGAGCACGTGGGCCGCGATCTGGTCGAACAGGACGCGCTGGTGCTGGTCTGGTCCGGGGCGATGGCGGCCGACGCCAACCACCTGGTGATCGAGCGCCGCGCGCTGGACGCCTGGGCCGACGGGCGGCTGATCATGGTGGGGCTGGATGGGGCCGCCCCGCCGCTGGGCCTGCGCGACCTGCCCATGGTGAAGGCGGCGCCCGGCGATTGGGCCGCTTTGCAGAGCCAGTGTCTCGCCGCGATCGAAAAGGCGCTGCGCAGCCCGTCGCCGACCAGGGCCCCGGCGCCCGCGCCCGCGGCCCGCACGCAGGCCGCGCCGCCGCGTGAACCGCCTCCCGGGCGGGCCCCAAAGCAAAAGGCGGCAAAGCAAAAGCCGGCAAAGGCCAAGGGCGGCGGGCTTGGCGTTTTGTTCTGGCTGATCGCCCTGCTGGTGCTGATCGGGGCCGGCGCGTTTGCGTTTGATCGCCTGCGCTATGCCGTGTTCGACCTGCCGCAGACAGCGGAGGACTACATCGCGCCTGGGGCGGGCGTATTGGTCAGCCTTGTGCTGCTGATCTGGCTGTTCCGCAAAGGCTTTGCGCCCAGCAAAACGGAAACCGAGGCGCCCGCGCCCAAGCAAAAGGAAAAGCCCGTCGTGCAGACGGGCGGGCCGGTGTTCGTGTCCTATGCCCATGACGATGCGGTGGCGGTGGGGCCGGTGGTGGCGGCGGTGGAGCGCGCGGGCCGGCCGGTCTGGATCGACAAGAGCGACATCAACGCCGGAACCGGCTGGGCCGGAGAGATCGTGCGCGCCATCCGCGGCGCCGAGGGCGTCATGGTCGTGTGTACGCCGGCGGCGTTTCGCTCCGACCATGTCAAGCGCGAGGTCTACCTGGCCGACCGCTACCAGAAACCCCTGATGCCGGTAATGCTGGCCCCGGTGAGCCTGCCGGAGGACTTCGAGTATTTCTTCGCCGGCGTCCAATGGTTGGAACTGCATCGCATTCCGGAAACTCAGCGCGCGGCGGCGATCAAGCAGGCGCTGGGCGGGGCGTAATTTCCTTCTCCCACAAGAGGAGAAGGGCTACACCCGCCCGATGTCAGCACTCCCCGATCCAGTACTTCTTGATGTTTCGCCCGAGGGCGTTGCAATCCTCTCGCTGAACCGGCCCGCCAAGCGCAATGCGATCGACGAGATCATGATCGCCGCTCTGGACGAAGCGCTGGAGACGCTGAAGGGCGCCGATCATGTGCGCATCGTGTTTCTGCGCGGCGTTGGGCACATGTTCTGCGCCGGCGCCGACATCGAGATGATGCGCCGCCAGGGCGCGCACACGATGCACGAAAATGAGGAGGACGCGTTGGCGTTCGCGCGTGTCCTCAAGGCGCTGCACGGTCTGCCGCAGTTCACCGTCGCGCTGGTGCATGGCGCGGCGCTCGGCGGCGGCGCGGGCCTCGTGGCGGCTTGCGATTACACGATATCGACCAGGGACGCGCAGTTTCGCATTTCCGAAGTGCGCTTTGGCATCATCCCGGCGATGATCTCGCCCTATGTGATCGAGGCGGTCGGCCCGCGCGCGGCGCGGGGGCTGTTTGCTTCGGCGCTGCCGTTCGATGCGGTGCGCGCCCATGAATTGGGTCTGGTGCAGGAAGTGGTCGAGGACGAGGCCGGCCTGGAATCGGCGCTGAGCAAGCTGGCGGGCCTTGCGCTGGAAAACGCGCCCGGCGCCGTGGCGGCGGCCAAGCAATTGGCGCGCGATGTGGCCGGCCATCCGATTGACGAGCGGATCGTCAAGGAAACCGCCAAACGCATCGCCGCCCAGCGCGCAACCGAAGAAGCGCGCGAGGGCTTGGGGGCCTTTCTCGAAAAACGCCGCCCGGCGTGGGACCGCGGGCAGGCGTGAGCATTGTTCACATCATCAAGCTCTGCGTCGGCGCTGACAGCGTCGAAGATCTGGCGGAGTGGCAGAAGGGGCAGGTCAAGCGGGCGAAGGCGGCGGGCAACAAGCCCAAGCCCGTCTGCGGCACGCGCGCCTGGCCGAAGCGGCGCGAGGACGTGCTGGCGGGCGGTTCGCTCTATTGGGTGATCAAGGGCGTGATCCAGGTGCGCCAGAAGATCGTCGCGATCGACGATGTCACCGACAATCATGGGCCGCGCTGCGGGCTTTATCTGGATAAAGCGCTGGTGCGCACCGTGCCCGCGCCGCGCCGCGC
>DASZPV010000110.1:0-12219 GCA_035549875.1 Caulobacterales bacterium | reverse complement strand
CGTCGAACGCCTGGCCACCCGCGCGCCGAAGGATATCGAACGGCAGCGCGATGTGGCGGTGGGGCACTACAAGATCGCCACCCTCGGCGGCCCGGATTCGCGTGAGCGCTTGGTCTCCGCGATCGCCGGGTTCGAGCGTCTCAACAAGATCGGCACGCTCGCTCCCGCCGACGCCGACGCGCTGTCGCAGCTCAAAGCCGTTCTGGCGGACATGGACAAGGAACGCGCCGCCAAGAAATAGGCCGCGCCGTCGATGCAAGGGTAACCCCTGGAGCAGGCGAATCGCCCACAGGGACGGCCGCCTGACCGCTTGGCTTTTGTTTACCGAATCCCCGAATCCTTACCCGGTAAACGAGGCAGTCCAGAACGGGCGGGGAGCGGCTCATGCCGTTGAAATTGTCTTTACGGCCGGGCGAACGGTTTGTCGTCAATGGCGCCGTGGTCCAGAACGGGGACCGGCGCAGCGCGCTGATCCTGCAAAACAAGGCGTCCGTCCTTCGCGAAAAGGACATCATGCAGCCGGAAGAGGCCAGCAGCCCGGCGCGGCGGATCTATTTTCCGGTCATGCTGATGTATCTGGACCAGACCGAAAACGAGGACGTTTTCGGCGAATTTGCCCGCCGGCTGGCCGAATTCATGGGGGCGGTGCGGAATCCGGAGATATTGGCCGAGTGTGTTTCTGTATCTCGTGACGTTATGGCCGCGGATTTTTACCGGGCGTTGATGCGTTGTCGGCGAATAATCGCTTACGAGGATGAGCGGTTAGGAAACGCCGGCGATGTCGATACAGGCCTATCAACGCGCGAGCGCGCAGGGTGACAGCCCGCGCGAGGCGGAATACCGCGTTTTCGCCGCGGTGACGGCTGGCCTGCTACAGGCCAAGGAGCGCGGGCGCGCGCATTTGCCTTCGCTGGCCGAGGCGCTGGACAAGAACCGCCGGCTCTGGAGCACCCTGGCCCAGGACTGCGCCGATCCCCAGAACGCCCTGCCGCATAAGCTCCGGGCGCAGATCATTTCCCTGGCGATGTGGGTCTCGCGCCATTCCAGCGCGGTCCTGCAGGCGGGCGAGGACCTTGACGCCCTGATCGACGTGAACCGGACCATCATGCAGGGCCTGGCGCCGCAAATGGCCGCTCCGGAAGCCGCCGCCGGCTGAGGCGGGAGGCTTCATTGCCGGGCGGGGCTGGCGTAATACCGCCATATCGGGCGCCTAGAAGCGCTTCGGGAACGAGTGTCGTAAAATGAACGGCGGACCGAAACTGAACGCCTTCATGGCCGTTTGCGGCGCGCTGGCGGCTGGCCTGGGCGTGGTCGGCGCCTCGCTGCCGTTTATTCAGCATAAGGATCAGCCGGCCCCGGTTGCGCCGCCGAAGGAAGAAACCACGCGCGCCTGCACCGACGCCGAGAAGGAAGTGGTCCGCGCGGCGCTCAACAATTACGGCCGGCGCGCCATCGATGAATGTTATCTGTTCACCAGGGATCGCCTCGCCGAGGTGAGCGGCTGCGATGTCGATCTGGTGACCAGGCGGATCAATGCGCGCGGCCAGTACAAATGGCGCGGCGGCGTGCGCAAGGACGAACAGAATTTCGCCGCCGCTTTCTCCACGGATTTTTCCGGAACTGAAATCCGCGTCAACGTAACCGGCAGCAGCCGCGAGCGCGACGCCAAATGCGTCACGCTCGACAAGGCCAGCCGCTAAAGCAGGCCGCGGATCGCTTCGACCACGCGCTCGGCGCCGAAGCCATCGACCAGTTCGCGTCCCAGTACGCTCGATCGCGCGCGGGCGGCCATGTCGTGGGCGAAATCGTCGATGGACATTGCAAGGCGGGCGGGCGTGAGGGCTTCGATTTCGCCGAGAAACACGCCTAATCCGCCCTTCGCCAGGCGCGCCGCGGCTTGCGCTTCCTCCGGCGCGGCGGCGGCCAGCATCATCGGCGCGCCAAGCGCGGCCGCTTCCCAGACCGTCGTGCCGCCGGCCGATAGGATCATCTCGCAATCCATGATGCGCGCGGCCATGTCGCGCGCGTCGCGGACGACCCGCACATGCGGCAGGCCAGCAGCCCTGGCCGCGAGATCGTCGCCGCTGGCATTGGCCGCGCCGATGACGAAATCGACTTCGATATCCGAAAGCGAAGCGAGCGCCTCCAGCGCGACCGCGCCCCCATTCTTCGGATCGACGCCGCCGAATGTGACCAGCAGGCGGCGCGCGCGCGGTGCGATCGACCGTACGCTGGACCTATGTATTGCAAATTCGCGGCGGAGCATGACGTAGCGCGATCCCAATAGGCGCCGCGCGCCGTCGGCCTTGCCCAGGTAAAGCGTTTCCGCGCCGTCCAGATTTGGATTGACCAGCACATCGCAGGGATAGGCCGGCAGGCGGGCGAGGTCGTCGATCGCGGCCACGCGAAGCCCGCGCGCTTGCAGCGCGCTGAGATAGGGCGCGTCGTACAGATAGGAATCCGCCGCCACAACCGGCGCGGCAAACTGCGCGGCGAGCGCCGCCACGGCCTCGGCGTCAGCGCCGCTCCAGGCTTGCGCCTCGATCCGCTGGACCAGGAAGCCGCGCGTCTCCGCGATGCGCTGCTCCAGCGCCGGGGGCAGCGACGAGGAAGCCAGCACGCAGGCGCCGCCCGCATCGACCCACGCCTCTCCCAGCGCCACTGTCCGCATCACATGGCCTGAGCCGAGCGTCCCGCCAGCGTCGGCGCGCAGCAGAAGGGGCGGGAGGGCGCTCACGCGCCGCGCTTGGCGCAGCCGCGCGCGCCGGTCAAGGCGCCGGCAAGTCTTGACGCCCGATTAACCAAATCTCTCGACCATCCCGCTCCGGAGATAGCCCATGCCCGATTTTCCGGCCCAGGCCGATGCCGCCGCGTTCGACGAATTGGAGCGGCGCCTGCGCACGCGCAATTTCCGCAGCCCTTACGCCGATCTGAACGGCAAGACGGTGATGATCACCGGCGGCACCGGCTCGCTCGGCCAGCATTTCGTGCGCCGCGCGGCCGAGCAATTTACGCCCAAGCGCCTGATCGTGTTCTCGCGCGATGAACTCAAGCAATACGAAATGGCGCAGAATTTCCCGACCGCCAAATATCCGTTCATGCGCTATTTCATCGGCGACGTGCGCGATGCAGCGCGCCTTGAAATGGCGATGCGCGATGTCGATTACGTCATCCACGCCGCGGCGCTGAAGCATGTGCCGATCGCCGAATACAATCCCTTCGAGTGCATCCAGACCAATGTGGTCGGCGCGCAAAACGTCGCCACGGCGGCGATCAAGCGCGGCGTGGCCAAGGTGGTGGCGCTATCGACCGACAAGGCGGCCAATCCGATCAATCTCTACGGCGCCTCCAAACTGGCGTCGGACAAGATATTCGTCGCCGCCAACAATCTCTCAGGCGAGGGCGGGGCCAAGTTCGCCGTCGTCCGCTACGGCAATGTCGTGGGCAGCCGCGGCTCGGTCGTGCCGTTTTTCCGCAAGCTGGTCGCCGAAGGCGCCAGCCATCTGCCGATCACCGACGAGCGGATGACGCGGTTCTGGATCACGCTCGATCAGGGCGTGGATTTCGTGCTCTCAAGCCTCGCCATGATGGCGGGCGCGGAAGTGTTCGTGCCGAAGATCGCCTCGATCCGCACGGTCGATCTGGCGCGCCTGGTCGCGCCGCATCTGCCGCACAAGGTCATCGGCATCCGCCCCGGCGAAAAGCTGCACGAGACGATGGTGCCGAGCGACGATGCCCACGCCTCGCTTGAACTCAGCGACCGGTTCGTGATCCTGCCGCTGGACGCGACAGCGTTGCGCGAACGCTACATTATCGACGGCGGCGTGCCTGTGCCGGAAGGCTTTTCCTATTCCAGCGAAAAGAACCCCGAAGCGCTGGACGCCCGCACGCTGCAGGACCTGATCGAACGCGCGTTCGCGGCTTAAGGCGCTCTATTCTCTCAGGAACATGACCGCTATTGGTGCCCGCGCGTTGCTTTGATCGGGCGCCTCCTTGGACAGCACCAAGAACCATTTCCGCCACGGGTGATTGCAGTGGCGGGAGAGGCCGCGTATATCAACGTAAAATAGGGGTCCACGGGCTTGGGGGCGGGGGATGGCGGGACTAGGTCTAATCTCCATGCTGATGACAGCATGGCCGCTAGTGTTGGTCGGCGTTGTGGCGCTGTTTTTTCTGCGTCCGCGAAAGACTGGCGGGGCGGATACGTCCAATCGTCTTACCACCGGCTTGGGTTCGATACGCGAGCGCACAATAGCGGTCGGCGATACGGTGATCGCTGTCAACAACATTGGCTCGGTTGTCATTCTCAAAGGCGCAAAGAGCTACCTGATGGCGATAATCGGCGGGCTGCTCGTGCTTGCCGGCCTAGTCACTTTGTCGGGAAACGACAAAATGATGTCGATTCTGATGGCCTTGGGCGGCGGTGTCCTTATCGCGATCAATCTGGGACAGAAACCCGATAACGGCCTGTCCATCGGGACGTGCGATGGACGCGTTACGGTGCTCGTTTCGACTGACGAAAATTTCCTCGGGGACATGCTCGATTTCATCCGCCGCAAGGTTGATACCGGCGACATCAAGCTTCAGGGGCATTTTGATATTGGCGCCAGCCATTTCAACACCGACGGTGGCGGCGTGGTTATTGGCGACAACGGCGTTGCGCATGGCGCCGCGCGTCCCCTGGTTGATCGATAATGGGAGGCATCAATATCAACACGGGGGGCGGCGGCATCGTGTTTGGCGATGGCGCCGTCGCTCTGGGCGCAGGCAGCACGGTCAACTTCGGCCGCGCGCCGAGCGGGCGTGAATTGTCGAAAGCCGAACTGGCCAATATCCTCGCCAACCTCGGCGTATTGAAGGCCGCCTTGATCGGCGCCGACGTAGAGGCCGCCACCGTTTGGGTCGCGCGCGTCGGTGAACTTGAGCAATCCATTTTGAGCAGCGGCGGGCGTCTCGTGGCGCCGCCCGCGCGGCGGTTGCTGGCGCAGATCAGCGACGCGGCCAGAAGCGACGACCGCCTGATCTTGGCGGTGAAGCAGGTCGCGGCCTGCGTCGGCGAGCCACTCCCGCAAGCAGACATATTCATCTCCTACAAGCGCGAGGATCGCGCCCACGTTGATCTTGTGGCGCAGGCTCTGCGCAAGCTTCGAGTGAGCGTCTGGATTGACGACTCGCTGGCGCCGGGAGGCTCGTTCACCGACGAGATCAGCGAACAAATCGATCGATGTCGCGCGCAGATCGTTTGCTGGTCCGTCGCTGCATGCATGTCGGACTGGGTGCGCGGTGAAGCCGAGATCGGTCGTGGCCGAGGCGCGCTTATCTGCGTGCAAATCGAACAATGCCGCATTCCGCCGCCGTTCAATATGCTGCATACGGAAGATCTGAGCGGCTGGCGCGGGGAGGCGGATCATCCGGCATGGGCCAAGACCTTGGCGGCGCTTGGCCAAAAGCTCGGCCGCGATGGTCTGCCCGCTCTGGCGCTCGCGCTGGATAAGAATGACGGCGCGGCGCTCGCGCAATGGCGGCGAACCCATCCCGACGATCCGTTCAGCGCAGAACAGCCGCGATGAGCAAAGACCCTCTTTCGGTCGCCACTGGCGGCAGCATGGTCCAGCGCATTGCCGAAGGCGTCGGTATCGTGCGCGAGCGGACGATCGAAATCGGATCGCGCGTCATTTGGGTCGATAATATCGGATCGATTGTTATTGTCCGGGGTCAAGCCAACTATGCCTTGGCCCTCGTCGGCGCGTTGATGGTGCTGGTGGCGATCACACAGATCGGGAGCAATGCAGGCATGGCGCTGCTTTTGGCGGCGGCTGGCATCGGCTTGATCATATTCAATATAAAACAGCAGGTGAACAACGGTTTGTCGATAGGGACGACGGACGGACGCAGCACCCTTATCGTTTCCGATAAGGAGCAGTTCCTGACTGAAACACTGGCATTGCTGTGTGAGAAAATCGACACTGGCAGCATCACTCTTCAAGGCACATTCGATATCGGTAGCGCTCACGTGAATACAGCGGGAGGCGGCGTTGTTGTCGGAGATCGCGGACGCGCCGTGGCCAAGGAGGAGCGGGTCGATTTCGATGCCGCGTCTCCCGGCTCTGCGAGGCAGCCTCCGCCGCCACAGCGGACGCCGACCGTGGAGCAGAACTCCGCGCCGCCGCCGGCGCGGCAATCATCACCGGCTGCATTCGAGTCGCCGCGTTTCTACGATGAAGACCCAGTTGAGAGCCCGGCGGGTCGGCGTTCGTTGCCGATCGCCTTGCTGGTGATGATTGGCGCGGCGATCCTTGCGGCGGGGGCTGGCTTCGTGTGGTGGAATCAGGCCGAAATTGAACGTCGTGACTGGGAAGCAACATCGCGCACGGAGCCGGCCGCGCTCCGCGCCTATGTGAGCGCGCATCCGACTGGTCGTTACCGGCCGGGGGCGGAAGTGGCGCTGGCCCAGCTTGAGGAACAGCAATACCAAGTCGCCCGAGCATCGAACGATGTCGGGCTGCTGCAGACATTTCTCGTTCAGTTTCCGCAGAGCATGCATGCGGAAGAAGTGCGCAGCCAGGTTACTCGGATCGAGAAAGAGCAATCCTTCCGTGCCTCCGCGCCGGTGCAAGAAGCGCCGCTTCCAGGCACGGTCTTCAACGTGTTTCCCCGGCAGATGCTCCTGCAATGGATGCCCATGTCCGGCGCTGCTCGCTACGTCGTCGAGATCGAGGTGTTCGACCCTTTCACAAATCAATGGGTGGAAGATCCCGCGAGCATTCGCACCGCCGTTGTTGACGACAACAGCTATGCGTTCGAATTTGTCGGCGCGCAGCCCGGCCGTTGGCGCGTGCGCGGGCTGGACAGCGAAGGCAACCAGAGCTCATCCAGCGAGTGGTGGACGTTCCAACACATGCGCTGATCGGTAGGGAAAGTAGCCTCGCCAACGCCTCCCCAAAAACAAAACGGGCGGCCTTTCGGCCGCCCGCTGAGTTAGTCCCCAACCTGTGAAAGGAGGGGGGCTGTTACTTATTGGAAGAACCGCAGCACGATGCTGGCTTGGCTGTTGGCGATCGAGAGCGCTTGGGCGCCGAGCTGCTGCTTGACTTGCAGGCTGCTCAGCTTGGCGCTGTCTTTCGCAAGGTCGGCGTCGACCAGGTTGCCGATGCCGGCTTCGAGCGTGTCAGACAGCGAGCCAAGGAAGTCCTTGTGCTTCTGCAGCGCCTTCGATGCCGAACCGTAGACCGCCAATTGCTTGTTGATCGCGGTGATCGACGCGTTGATGTGGGTCAGCGCCGCCGTCGCGTTGGTGACGGTATCGACCTTGTCGGTCGTCGTGATCGTGTTCGTCGAACCCGAGAGCGCGAACGAAACGGCCGTCACGGTGATCAGCGAAGATCCCGTGTCGTTGGCGAACGCGATGGCGTTGTTGCCGCTGGCCTTGATCAGGTTGGCGCCGTTGAATTCCGAGTTGCTCACGATGTTGGTGACTTCGTCCCGCAGACGGGTGAAGTCGGCGTTGTAGGCGGCGCGTTGCGCCGTCGTCAGCGAGCTATCCTTCGCCGCCGTCGCTTTTTCTTTCAGCGATGTGAGGAGGTCGGATATGGAATTGCCGCCGGCGATCGCCGCGTCCACGGTCGACATCGCTTTGTCGACGGTGTTCACCGCCACGCCGTAGCCGGCCACTTTGCCGCGCATCGACTGGGCGATGGCGAACGTGGCGCCGTTGTCCTTCGCCGAAGCAACCTTCAAGCCCGAATTGATACGGCCTTGAACAGCTTCGAGTTCGCTGTTGGTGCGGTTGAGGTTTTGGAGCGCGACCATCGCGCCATAGTTTGTGTTTACGCTAGCCATAAGCGTAGTTCCCCTTCTGGTTAATACGGCGCGCGTTATGCGCGACGGGTCCTGCGACCTGGGGGCGGGGGTGCAATCTAGGCGCCACGCCTTAACCACGCGCGCTTTGGCTGATTTCGCTGCTTATTTTCTCACCGCGCGGCGTGCGCGCTCGGCAATTTATGCCGGGTGGTGGGAATTATTTGCCGGGCGCCCGGCAAGTTTTGCCGCGTGATTCGGCGCTTTGATTGATTAAACCACTTTGCCGCCGGCCTTGTGCAAACTGACGAAGGGCTCGGCGGGATAGCGGGCGATGACTTGCGAGGTGTCGGCGTCGATAAAGGTGTAGCCGTAAGCGTATTTCGCGATCTGCTCGGCTTTGACCATGGTTTTGTTGGGCAAAACAGCAGGCGCGGGCTTTTGCGCCGAGCGCGGTTCAGGGGCGCGGCTCGGGGCGTTTTGCGCATCGGCGGTCCGTCGCGGTGCGGGGGCGCTGTGCGGCGGCGCGGCGCGAATGAACGGCACATCGCTCATCTGCGGTCTGCTTTCCTCGCCAAAGGCGAGCAAACTTTATGCCGTAAGAACGATGGCGCGCGGGAAATAGGCGGCGGCGCCGGCCAACCGCCTCCGCATCGCTAGCCGCCGAAGAACTTCAGCAGGATTTGCGGGCTTTGATTGGCGATCGACAGCGCCTGGGCGCCCAATTGCTGCTTGACCTGCAACGATTGGAGCTTGGCGCTTTCCTTCGCCATGTCCGCATCCACGAGATTGCCGATGCCGGCTTCGAGCGAGTCCGAAAGCTGCGCGAGGAACGTGCGGTGCTTTTCCAAAGCGCGCGAACCCGAGCCCAAAGTGGCAAGCTGCTTGTTGAGGGCCGTGATCGAGGCGTTGACGTGCGTCAGCGCCAGGCCGGCGTTGGTGTAGGTGTCGACCTGATCGGTGGTGGTCACGGTCACGGTCGAGCCGCTCAAGGCGAACGAAACGGCGGTGAGCGTAATCAGCGAAGATCCGGTGTCGTTTGCAAACGCCACGACATTCGAGCCGCCGGCCTTGATCATGTTGGCGCCGTTGAACTCTGCGTTGGCGACGGTCCGCGTGATCGCCGCCCGCAATTGAACGAAGTCCGCGTTGAACGCCGCACGCTGCGCCGTCGTCAGGGAGGGGTCGCGCGCGGCCGTGGCTTTTTGCTTCATCTCATTGAGCAAATCGGACAGCGTGTTGCCCGCCGCCAGAGTCACATCGACGGTGCTGATCGCCTTGTCGAGCGTATCCTTGGCCACGCCGTAACCGGCGACCTTGCCGCGCATGGCCTGGGCGATGGCGAATGTGGCGCCGTTGTCCTTCGCCGTCGCGACCTTGAAGCCGGTGTTGATGCGGTTTTGGACGTCGCCCAATTCCTGATTGGTCTTGTTGAGACTTTGCAGGGCCAACAGCGCCCCGTAATTCGTATTCACGCTAACTTGCGACATCGGCGACCCCCGGTCTGCGATAAGATCCGGCCCCGCTAGCCGGGGACATTGCGTGCCCGTTTCGTCGCAAGGATCGGGCCAGCGCGTTTACAATATAGCGCTTTGATTATTATATTGTTTTTAGCGGGCTCGGTGGCGCGGGGCAACGATGTTGCCCAGTGCTAGGCAGACTTTGCCGCGTGCTCGGCCCGCCCATTCAGGCGATGCTCAGCCATGCCGCGCGCAAACGCCCAGTCTTCGCGCTTCATTTCGAGCGCAACCACGTCATGGGGCGCGCCGTTTTTCACGACGCGCCCGGCGAGCAGGGCGATGCGTCGAAAGCCGAAGGATTCATGCAGCGCCACGACGCGCGCGTTGATCGCCAGCACTTCGCAGCGCAGGCGGTGCAAGCCAAGTTCGTCAAACGCTTTGCCCAGCATCAGGAACTCGGTTTGCGCGCCGAGGCCGCGGCCGCGGGTTTCCGCATCGGCGAGGTAGAACGCCCAGGAGGCGCTTTGTTCTTCTATATGCGTAAAACCCGCCAGGCCCGCGCCGGTCCAGCCGCCGTCTTCCAGCGTTTCGACGATGTAATAACGCTTGGTCTGGTCGATCAGGGCGGCGGCGAACCATGTCGCGTGCTCGCCTGCCGATATTTCATGATCGGTATACATCATCGCCGCAACGTGCGGGCGGTTGCGCCAGTCGCGGACTGCATCGCAATCGGCAGCGGCGAGGGGGCGCAGCCTGACGTTCATGCCGCGAGCGGAAAGCCGATCGGCGCGGTGGCGATTTCCGCCCGCAGCGGCGAGGCCAGGCGGCTCTGATCGCAGCGCGCGGCGTTGATCGCAGCAATATCGGGCCGGCGCAGGCATAGCGAGGCTACTTCCGCCGCTGAAGCGGCGATCGCCCGCTCGCCCAGCGCCTCGGCGATGGCGGAAAGGAATTGGTAATCTTCCGGCCAGTCCAACGTCCAGCGCATGGCAGTGAACGGGGCGCCGGGGCCGGTCAGCGTGGCCTTCGGCGCTGCGCGCGCGCGAATCCAGGGCGTGACGTGCTCGCGTTCGTGCGGCGCTTGCGCGTTTTGTTCGGCCTCGTAGAGCAGGCGCGCGGGGAAGGCTTCGCAATCGAGCCCATGCGGCCAACTCGCCGGCATGTCGAGGCTGGCGTATTGGGCGCCGCGCTCGTCGAGCAGGCCCAGCACCTTGCCGCAGACCAGCGGATCGATGAACGGGCAGTCGGACGTAACCCGCATAACGATATCGGCGCCGATGGCGCGCGCGGCCTTGGCGTAGCGCGAAAGCACGTCGGTCTCGGCGCCGCGCGACACTTGCGCGCCGCAGCGGGCGGCTTCCTCGGCCACGGGATCGGAATCGGCTGTGTCGGGGCAAGCGCAGACGACGGCGTCCACGCCCGGTATCGCCGCGCAGCGCGCCAGCACCTGCGCCAGCACCGTGCCATGCCCGAGCGGCAAGAGCGCCTTGCCGGGCAGGCGGGTCGAGCCGTAGCGGGCTTGCACGATCACCGCGGTTTTCATCGGCGCGGAGCATTCAATGCGCCTGATAAGGATTCGTTAACGGCTCTCCTTCTCCCGCGGGCGGGAGAAGGGACACGTTCAGCTTTTCGCGCGACGCTGGCCGCCAGGTGATTCGATGCAAAGCATATTCATTGCGGGGCGCGAGATCGGGGCCGGTCAGGCGCCGTATATCGTCGCTGAATTGTCCGGCAACCATCAGGGCTCGCTTGAGCGCGCGCTGAAGTTGCTGGAGGAAGCGGCCGCGTGCGGCGCCGATGCGGTCAAGCTGCAGACGTTCACGGCCGACACGATCACCATCGCCCATGACGGGCCGGGCTTTGTCGTGCAGGGCGGGCTGTGGGACGGGCGCACTTTGCACGATCTCTACGAAGAGGCGCACACGCCGTATGAGTGGCACGCGGCGCTGTTTGCGCGCGGCCGCGAACTTGGCGTCACCGTGTTCTCCACGCCGTTCGACGAAACGGCGGTCGATCTGCTCGAAAGCCTGGATGCCCCGGCCTACAAAATCGCTTCGTTCGAGGCGATCGATCTGCCGCTGATCGCGCGCGCGGCGCGCACGGGCAAGCCGCTGATTATTTCCACCGGCATGGCCAGCGAGACGGAAATCGCCGAGGCCGCTGCTTGCGCGCGCGCGCATGGCGCCGGCGGGCTGATCCTGCTGCATTGCGTTTCGACTTATCCGGCGCGGTACGAAGCAGCCAACCTTGCCACGATCGCCGATCTTGCCGCGCGGTTCGGCGCCGTCGCCGGGCTTTCCGATCACACGCCCGGCACGGCGGCTTCCGTCGCCGCGACCGCGCTGGGCGCGGCGTTCATCGAAAAACATTTCTGCATGAGCCGAGCCGAAGGCGGCGTGGATTCCGCGTTCTCGCTGGAGCCCGCGGAATTGCGCGCGCTGGTCAGCGATTGCCGCAACGCCCATGCCGCGGTCGGCGCGGTGAATTACACGCGCTCGCCGGCCGAGCAGGAGAACCGGCAGTTTCGCCGCTCTCTCTATGCCGTGGCGCCGATTGCTGCGGGAGAAGAATTCACCCCTCAAAACGTGCGCTCCATTCGCCCCGGTTACGGGCTCCCGCCGAAACATATCGACGCCGTACTCGGCGCGCGGGCGACACGCGCCATAGCGTTTGGCGAACCGCTGGCGTGGGACATGATCGCGGCCGTTGATCTCAAACGCACCGCGTAACGGATGAGGGCCCGTGAGAGCGCATTGTTCTGCCTTTCCCTCACCCCCGCCCCTCTCCCGCACGCGGGAGAGGGGAGCGCCGATAGCCACGGGCTTTCGCTCCGTGTGCGGACGATCCGGCTTATCCTGCGCGGTCACGACGTGTTGAGCGCAAGGTCGATTTCCCTCTGCGCATCGTCCAGCGCGCTCTGTGCGCAGGCCGCGCGCGGGCGGTAGGGCCGGAATGCGGCTTC
>DASZPV010000109.1:0-1776 GCA_035549875.1 Caulobacterales bacterium | reverse complement strand
CAGGCCGATTGGGCCGTCAAATTTCTCGCCGCTGGGCAGCACGCCGGAAGCATCGATCGGCGCGCCGGCCTCGCTGGTGCGCCATTTGCCGGCAGCGTCGAAATTTTCCAGCGCAAAGCCCAGCGGGTCCATCGGCGCGTGACAGGCCGCGCACACCGGGTTCTTGCGGTGCTCTTCCAGCCGGGCGCGGACCGAGGCGGGCTTGCCGCCGGCGCCGGTGTCTTTCAGGCCCGGCACATTCGGCGGCGGCTCTGGCGGCGGCGTGCCCATCAAGCTATCGAGCACCCATTTGCCGCGCAGCACCGGCGAGGTGCGATTGGGATAGGAGGTCGCCACCAGCAGCGCGCCCTGGCCGAGCAGGCCGCCGCGCGGGCTGTCGGCCGGCAGATCGACGCGCCGGAAGCGCGTGCCAAAGACGCCGGCGATGCCGTAGTGCCTGGCGAGGCGCTCGTTGAGGAACGTATAACGCGCGCGCAGCAGATCGACGACGCTCTGGTTGCCGCGCAATTGATCGTCCACGAACAGAGTCGTTTCCTGCTCCATGGACGCGCGCAATTCCTCATCGAAATCAGGAAACTGACGTCCCTCGGGCTCTGCGTCGCGGATATTGCGCAGCAACAGCCATTGGCCGACGAAATTATCAACCAGGGCCCTGGAGCGCGGATCGGCGATCATGCGCTGTACTTGTTGGTCGAGCACCGCCGGCTGGTGCAATTTGTTCTTCGCGGCGAGGTCCGCGAGCGTGGCGTCGGGAATGCTGCTCCAGAGGAAAAACGAGAGGCGCGATGCCAGTTCGAGATCGCTGATCGGGTAGGCCGCGCCCGGCGCGGCGCGGGGCGGCGCCTGTTCGACGCGGAACAGGAAATTTGGCGCCGCAAGGACGCCCGACAGCGCCGCCTGCAGACCCGACATGAAGTCGCCGTCGCGGCGCCCTTGCCGGTAGAATTCGATCAACGCCTGCACTTCGTCGGCGGTGGCGGGCCGACGATACGCCTGGTTGGCCAGTGAAGATAGAATCCGTTTCGCGCACGCCTCTTCCTCGGACGCTTTCGCCGGGCGGCACAACAGGATCTTGCGCAGGCTGGGCGTATCGGCGCCAGCGGGTGCGGTCGCGGCAAACGGCCCATTGATAATCACGCTGTCGGCGGCTTGCGTACGGTTTTCGTCATTGGGGACCATCACTGCCCCAGAGTACGTCACGGCGTCTTCGAGCGTTGTAACGCGGTCCACGAACGACACGCTCACCGTGCGCGGCCCGGCTTTCACCGGCAGGCGCGCTTCGAGGCCGTCGTCGGCGATATGGGCCCATTGTTCCCAATCGGCGCCGCCGAAGACTTCACCGGCGAAACTCCCCGGCGCCGCAAGGCCATGGTCCTCGCCGCCGACCGTAAAGGTTTTGACGCGTTCGCCGTCGATGCGCAGGTCGATCTGTTCAGGCTCCATCAGGCCGACGATGTAGTCGTTGATCTGCCGGCGCAGGCGGATTTTGATGACGTATTCGCCGTCCGCCGGGAAGTTGTAGTGAAACACAGCGCCGCCGCGTGAGCCGAACGGCAGGTCTTCGCCTTGCGCTTCCTGCGTAGAGACCTTTGGCACCTTTAACGTCGTGACGACGGGGCCGGCCGGCGGCAGCGACAGCGCCAGACGGCTCACTTGACGCGCCACGATCAGATAACGCTCAAGCCGGGCTGGGGAGATCGACAAAAGGCTGGCGTTGTTATCGAGGCCGTGAGCGTCGGCGTCGTCGGGCGGCAACAGGCTCGTAGCATCGATGTC
>DASZPV010000108.1:0-7913 GCA_035549875.1 Caulobacterales bacterium | reverse complement strand
CGAATTGCAGAACTCCCGGCGCTTCGCCTGGATCGTCGCGCTGATGTTGATCATCGCATGTGGCGCACAGGCGGCGGTGATCGCGATCATGCTGCCGCTGAAGCAGATCGTTCCGTATACAATACTGGTCGATAAGACGACCGGCTATCTGGAGATGGTCCGCGGCGTCAAACTCGGCGACCTGCCGCAGGACCAGGCCGTCGTCCAGTCTCTTCTGGCGCAATACGTGATGGCGCGCGAGACCGCCGACGCCGCGGATTTAACCGAGCGATACAAGCGCGTCGCGCTGTGGTCGGACGGGGCGGCGCGCGCCGATTACATCGCCGCGTTCCGGCCGGGCGGCAGCGCCATGACCGATCCGGCGAGCAAGATCAGCGTAATCGTCAAGACGGTCGAAATCGTCTCCAAATCCCTCGCCACCGTGCGGTTCGCAACCGTGCAGCACGCCGCCGACGGCGCAGAGACAACCGCCAATTGGCAGGCCACGCTCGGTTTTCGCTTCTCAGGGGCGCCGATGCGGATGGAAGATCGTCTGATCAATCCGCTCGGCTTCCAGGCGATCAGCTATCGCCGCGACGCGGAGACGCTTCCGGCGCCCGGCGGCGCGCCCGTTGATGCGGCGTCGCAGGCCAATGCGCCGCTTGCGCCCAGGCCAGCCGCGGCGCCCGAACCAGTCCGGGCCCCCAATGTGAAAATTGCGCCGCCGCAAGCGGTGGAGCCGTGATATGAAAGGCGCCATGGCTTTGGGACGCACACTCGCACCCGTTCTGGCTGGGCTCTTGTTGCTCGGCGGCCTCGCCTTTGGTCAGACCGCCGCGCCCAAAATCGATCCGCGCATACGCGTGATCACCTACGATGCGAACAAGGTCGTCTCGCTGCGCGGCTACCTTGGCTATCAATTCATGATCGAGTTCGATCCCGACGAGCGGATCGAGAATGTCTCGATCGGCGACAGCCTCGGCTGGCAGGTGACGCCCAATCGGCGCGCCACGCTGTTGTTCGTCAAGCCGGTGGAATCTGGCGCCGCCACGAACATGACCGTGGTGACGACTTTGCGCCGCTACACGTTCGAGCTTCGCGTCGCCGAGGCGAGCGGGTTGAACGATCCGAACATCGTGTACAATCTACGCTTCGCCTATAACGACAAGCCGCCGCCTGCGCCGCCGCCCGCCCCTGCCGCGAAGGAAGCCGAACCGGCGCCGCGCGACCTCAATTTCGGCTATTCCTACAAGGGCTCGAAGAATATGACGCCCGTGCGCGTGTTCGATGACGGTCGATTCACCTATTTCGAATTCCCGCCCGGTCTGGACGCGCCGGCGATTTTTGTGATCGGCCAGACGGGCCAGGAAGAACTCGTAAACAATCAGGTTCGCGGCCGGTACAACGTCATCGACGTTGTCGCGAAGAGTTTCATCCTGCGCTACGGCAAGAACAAAACCCAGGTCACCAATGACGGTTATCAAACGCCGGCCTTCGCCGCCGACGGCCCTGCAGCGGCGGGCGCGCCATGAGCACAGCCAATTTTCGCGACCGTCTGAACGAGGACGATGAGCGCCCAAGAGTAGCGCTGCCGCCGCGCGGCTGGGTGCTGCCGCTGGCGATCCTGGTCTGCGTAGGCCTCGGCTTACTTGTGTTCTGGCAACTCAACGCCAACCGCCTGCGCGTCGAGCAGGCGCAACTGACCGATCCCGCGCCGGGCGCCAAGCCGATCATCGGCCTGCAGGATGTCCCGCCGCCGCCGGCCGCCGCCGTGGAACCGCCCGCGCCGCCGCCACCGGCGCAACAAACAGCGGCCGTGACAGAGCCATCCGTGCTCTCGGCCGATGTCGCCAACCGGCTCAAGGCGCCGTCGCTGATCGTCGATCTCAGCGAAGCGCGGGAGGCCGGAAGCGGGCCGACGCCAAATGTACGGCCCGAATCCCTGGCCAATCTCGCCGCTGGCCGTCCGAACGAGACCCGCTCGGCGGACGAGCAATTCGCCGATCGCCTTGGGGCGAGTAATGGCGCCGCGACGGCGCGCGCGCGGAAATTGGAAAATCCAGGCCAGACCGTGCTGCAAGGCGCGGTGATCCCGGCCGTGCTCGAAACCGCGATCAATTCCGACCTGCCGGGCTTTACCCGCGCGATTGTCAGCCGTGATGTCCGCAGCTTCAACGGCAAAAACGTGTTGGCGCCGCGCGGCAGCCGGCTGGTGGGACAATACCGGTCTGGCGTCGCGCTCGGCCATTCCCGCGCCTTTGTGATCTGGACGCGTCTGATCCGGCCCGACGGCGTGTACATTGACCTGGACTCTCCCGCTTCCGATTCACTCGGACGCGCCGGGCTAGAGGGCGACGTCAACAGCCACTTCCTGCAGCGCTTTGGCGGCGCGATACTTCTGTCGCTGATCACTGTCGGGGCGGACTTCGCGACGACGGACCGCGACACCCAGGTGATCATAAATTCATCGCGCGGCGGCGCCGACGCCGCCGCTGTCGCGCTCGGCAAGAACCTGGATATCTCGCCAACCATCAGCGTGCCGCAAGGATCGCCGATCCGCATCTTCGTCGCGCGCGATCTCGATTTCGGCGGCGCCGTCACGCCGTGAGCGAAGCCGGCGTTTATCTACGCACGTACCTGGCGCCGCTGGCGGCATGGATCGATCGGCCGGACGTTACGGACATCATCGTGAATCGGCCTGGCGAGGTCTGGTTCGAAACCATAGGCGGACGGCTTGAAAGCGCTGCTGCGCCCGAAGTGACGGCCACGACCTTGGCGCGCCTCGCCCAGCAGATCGCCGCCACGACCCATCAGGGAGTCAACCGCGCGTACCCGCTTCTGGCCGCTACCTTGCCGGATGGCGCGCGGGTGCAGGTTGTCGGCCCGCCCGCAACGCGGCGCGATTACGCGCTGGCGATAAGAAAGCACGTCGTCAGCGATCTCACGCTCGATCACTTCTCGAAGACCGGCGCCTTTGCCGACACGCGCCGCGCCGACATTGGCGCACGCGAACCGATGGACGCGGAGTTGGCCAAGGTTCTGGAACGCGGCGACATGGCCGAATTTCTTCGCCGCGCGGTGCGCGCCGGAAAGAACATCGTCATCTCCGGCGGCACAGCCACGGGAAAGACGACGTTTCTCAACGCCCTGCTCAAGGAAATTCCCGCGGAAGACAGGATCATCGTCATCGAGGACACGCCCGAAATTCACCTGGGACGCACAAACGCCGTCGGCCTCGTCGCGGTGAAGGGAGAACTCGGCGAAGCGCGCATCGGGATCGATGAGTTGCTTCAGGCGGCGCTACGCATGCGCCCTGACCGCCTGCTGGTGGGCGAGATTCGCGGTCCCGAGGGCTTTACGTTCCTGCGCGCCGTGAATACCGGCCATCCCGGTTCGATGACCACGGTTCACGCCGATAGCCCGCGCGGCGCGCTTGACCAGATCGCCTTCATGGCCCTGCAAGCCGGCGTCAACCTGAGCCGCGACGACGTGATCGCTTATGCGCGCGACGTGATTGACGTCGTCGTACAGCTCGCACGCGTAGCGGGACGGCGCGTCGTATCGACGATTGCGTTCAACAAGCGGCTTTAGACGAAGCCCAGATTACGTGGGGAGAAGTTGCGCAGGTTCGGGAAGATCGCGTCTAGCGTCGCATCGGACATGCCGAACCAGCTTCCCATCGTCCCGGCGTATTGATCGACCGACATCTGCGGCACCAGGATGTTGCCGGCCATGTTCGGATTGGAAAAGCCGGATTGATCGACGCCCAGCGTCGGATATTGGCCGTAGATGTTTTTCCCCGCCACCGCCCCACCCATAACGAAATGGTGCGAGCCCCACGCGTGATCCGTACCGTCGCCGTTGGAAGTGAACGTCCGCGAGAAATCCGACGCGGTGAACGTGGTCACGGCGTTGCGCAAATTCACGCCGCCGATATTGGCTAGCACGCCATCGAAATAGGCCAGCCCGGCGGCGACTTTCGCCAGCAGATTGGGCTGCGTAGTGTTCTGGAAATCGTGCGTGTCCCAGCCGCCAAGGCTGACAAAGAAAACCTGACGCCGCACGCCCATCGCCACGCCTGCCGCAATCAAGCGCGCGACCTGCTGCAACTGTACCGTGAGAGAATTTGTTTCTACGGCGTTGGTGACGGGATTGGTGAACGTCGGCAGCGGCGAATTGACGTTTATGTTGGTCACCGCTGTCCCGGCGAACGCCGTGTTCAGCGTCGTCGCGCTATCCATCGAGCGCGCGACCTTGGCCCCGTGGTCCTGCGCGAAATAACTCGTCGCCGAGATATCCCGGATCAGACTGCGCAGGAGAGCGGGCGCGCTGGAAGAGCCGAAGAGCGTCGTGCCGGTCGCCGGGGCGATCACCGTGGCGGGCGCGTTCGCGGTCGTCGTGACCTGATATTGGACGACGCTATTGCCGGCCAGGAAGACTGCGTTGCCCGCCGTTGAAATCGCCGTGAATACGCTGTTCGTACCATTCATCGTCAGCAATTGGTCGGCCATCTGCCCGCCCCAACCTTTTCGCGCGCCTTCGGCGGCGCTGGCCTGCCAGGTCGATTGCTGGTCGTTGTGCGACATCAGATTGGCCGGCAACGTGACGGTTCTGCCGGTATATTGCGCCTTAGTGGTCGGCACGATAAGCGGCCCGACATTGGCGGCCACCGCCAGGCGGCCGGCGTTCCACACCGGCAACAGCGCGGCGAGATGGGGATTTATGCCGAACGTGCGCGTTGTTGCGTTCGTTCCCGGGGGCACCGGATTGGGCGTATTGGGCGTGATCGGCAAGACGCCGCCCCAGAATTCCGGCATCGCCCGCGATGTCACCGTGCGGCCGGTCACGGCATTGACCGCGCCGATCGCTGTCGGCGCCGTTCCCACGGGCATCAGCGCGATCGGATCGGCGCCGGTGTTGCGGGCCGCGAAGTATCTTCCCCAACTGTCGGCGTCCGTCGCCAGAACCGCATTGTGCGCGTCGTTGCCGCCGAACAGAAACACGCAAACAAGCGCCTTGTAATCTGGCGTCGCGACCTGCGCCGCCGCGTTCCCCATTGCGGCAAGCTGCAGCACGAACGGGCTGGCCGCGCCGACAAAAGACAGCGCGCCGCTGATGCGGAGCATATCGCGGCGGGTGGCGTCAGTGGTGCGGCGCATCGCGATCCCCTTAACGTTGCGTGAGGTATTCGGGAGACGTCATCACCATCAAAATCGCGACTTTCGTGCGATTTAGACGAGCGGCGTCCATCTGGGCCTGCGTGCCGGAAATGGCGATCGAATTTATCGCGCTGGTCAAACTGGAGCGCAGCGACGCAGACATTTGCCCATAGAGAAGGAGGCGATCGAGCCGATCGATCAACGTCGTCGCATTGTCGGCGATCGCCGTTTCGGCGGCGTAGGCGGAGCGTACATCGTTCCCGGTTCCAATGCCGGTATTGACCGTCGCGTTCATCGTGTTGACGTAGCCGGCCACGGTTACTTCATCGACGCCCTGAAACTCCGGCGCCAGCAACCCGCGCGAGCCCAATTGCGTCGTTCCTGGCGGCACAAAGCCAGGCCGCCAGAAATTGAAAACCGAGCCGGCGGTGAGCGGCGATTGGGACAGGGACGTGTTCGCGGACGTCGAGCCCACCGCCCACGTGTTGGTTTGGGACGTTGCGCCGAACGCGCGCATCCAATTGCCCAGGCGGATGACGGGCTCGCGCAATTTTCCGAATGTCGCCGAGCTGACTGCGCTCATGTCGCGCGCCTCGGCGTCCAACAAGATGGCGCGGACCACCGCTCTCATATCGCCGCGAACGCCGGAGCCGTTGTTGTTGAACACCGCCGCGACCCGGCCGACATAGGCCGGGCTGGGATTGCTCGTCACCAATTGCTGGATAAGGCGCGTGGCGATGAATGGCCCGACATTGGAATGATTGAAAAGCGCGTCCAGGGCGATACGTAGATCACCGGCGGTATCGACAGTCGCGGAGGCTGGGATCGTCGTGCCCAGGAACGATTTCTGCGACGTCGAGTGAAACGCCGCGTAGAAGATCATCGGCGTCACTTCCCGATTGGCGTTGCGGTTGGCGCCCAGGAAGGTGTTGTTTGACGGCGTCGGACTATACCAGGAAATCCCAGTGAACACTTTCGCAAGCCCGGCGATGTCATCCGATGTGTAGGTTGCGATCGGTTGGCCCGACGCGTTGAGAACGTTCGTACCATCGGTATTGAGGCGCGACAGCCCGATGGTCATCAATTGCATGACTTCCCGGGCGTAGTTTTCGTCCGGCGTGCGGGTGCCGGATTCCTTCTGATTGCCCAGATAGGTCAGGTAGACGCCCATCATCGGATGCAACGTCACCGCCTCAAGCAATTGGCGGAAATTGCCGAACGCGTTCGCGCCGAGCGTGTCGTAATAGGAAGCGGCGCCCCGCACGTCGATATTGGAATCGTTAAGTGAAATGACGAATATCTGCGACAGGGCGAATTTCACGCGCTGGCGCAATTGATCGGGCGCAGTGGCCGCCTGGGTCCAGAAGCTTTGATAGAATTCGTTGGCGCTCAGCGTTGCGGCGGGATTGGCCGCCTGCAGGGCGGTGAGCCGCGCCTCGACAAAACTCTGATGCGACTGGCTGGGCGCCATCGCCAATTGTGAATCCACCCAACCGGCAAGCGTAGACTGCGTGAGGGCGGTGATTTCGGTATCGGTCGCGCCGAAACTCGCTTGCGTGAGGAGCCGCCCGGCTTCCGCCGCCGTCGGCGCCGCCGCAGACCCTCCACCGCTAGAGGCGCTTCCACCGCCGCCGCTCCCACCGCCGCCGCCGCACGCCGCGAGCAACAAGAGCAAAGCGGACGCAAACAGGCGGCGCATGGCTGTTCTCCCCTACCCGCGAGAAGACTAGGCGCGCGCGCGCGCGTTCGCCAGAAAAAAGACGAAAAGTCCCCTTTTGCGCACACACGGCCGCACCGCTCGGAAATGACGCCCGGTCAGAAATGCGCGGTCTTGCCGCTGCGGCAGACAATGTGCGGACAGATCGCAGAAGCGATCGATGCTCGCCGATGCGATAGCCTCCGAACTTTTGGCGGGCGCTGTAACAGGAGTTCGACCCTGGCCGACGACGTGCTGGCGGCCAGTTTCCGCTTCCGGCCGCCACTTTGGACCAACAATCGTTAGGTAGCGTTGCGACGTCGATCAATTCATTCGACACGCGCGGCGTGGAGGTCGTGCATATCTGGCGGAGAGGGGGTCCGCCTAGACGATCAAAAAACGCAATAAAAGCGGACCTCTAACCAGTCGCCTTCGTCCGTATACAAATCAATATACAAAGCCTCGCGCGACAAGCCACCTCGACCACGTCGAAGTAAATCCCGACTTCGGCACACTGCATCGCGTGCCCCGATCCTGTCACGACTTCGATCACTCGTGATTAAGGATCGTACCCAAGTGTCTAAGTTCCGCCTTCTAGGTTCCGCTACCGGCCCATCGTCAGCCGCCATTCAATCCAAGCTCAACAAGGCCCGTCGCGCCGAAGCTGACGCGCTCGAAACCTACAAGGGCGAGGCGTTCACGGCGCTGAACGCTGAAGCGCCGTTACCATCCGAAAAACGCCTATCGGAAGCCCGCGCGACCGTCGCACGGCTTGAGGCGGCTTTAGAGCTGGCAGAGGCTCAAGAGGCCAAGGAAGCCGCAGCCAAGGCTGCCGAAGCCCGCCGGAAGCGCAATGAAGGCACCCTCGCAGCCTTCGACGATCTAGTCGCCAAGGCTGAAGCCCTTGCCCCCTTGGCCGCGCGATGGACGGCTGGTTATGCCGCGCTGGTCAAAGCCAGTAACGCCGTTGTCGTAGCTGCCACCAATAACCCAGAAGTCCGCCGCGACCTGATCTTCTCGGTCGGCAATGTTTATGACGCTGCATCGGATGAACTCACCCGTCTGCATGGTGAAGGCCA
>DASZPV010000107.1:0-4712 GCA_035549875.1 Caulobacterales bacterium | reverse complement strand
GCACGCCGCCGGTCAGGACACGGGTTTCGACGAGCGCGGCCCATGGGGGGCCGGCGCCATGACGGTGAGGTGGATCGTCTCCTCATCCGGGTTCCAGAAATGGTGCGGAATCCCGGCCGGGTAGATCATCAATGTGCCCGGCCCGACCTGGTAGGTCTCGCCGTCGATCTTCACCATCATCCTGCCGCTGATGAGAAACATGAATTGGTCGAATTCATGCACGTGCTCGCCCCCCGGCGTGCCGCCGTTGACCGGCGTGCGCACGTAGTTCACGGCGCAGCTTGTGATCTCGGAATTGCTGCGGTCGAGGAGCCGCTGAAGAAACTTGTCGCCGTTTGCGTTGAGCGTCTCAAAGTCCAGTTGGCGGAAATATTTCGAGGCGGCGGCGGTCATTTTTCGGACGCCCTATCCAAGCGGTCGCGTTTGGCGGCGCCGGCGGCCTCACCGGCGCCTCAATGGAGCGTGACGCTTACGCGGCGGCGACCTGCTCTTGCAGCTTCTCCCAGGCCGCGCGCGCGTAAATGGGAATCGCGAACACGATCATTTCCGCGCCACCGCGGCTTTCGATCGGCGCGGTGCGCAGGCCTTCCGGGATATAATAGCAACCGCGCGTGTCCAGGACCTTGCCCTCGTAGGTCGTTTCACCGCTCAGCACGCAGCGAACCTCCGGCGCGTCCAGCACCTCGGGCGCGATGACTGTGCCCGGCGCCAGGCGCCACAGCGCGGCGCTGGTGCCGTATTCCGTGAAACTGCCCAGGCGCTTGATCTCCACGCCGGGGCGGCGCGGATCGGGGAGCCAACGAAAGCCCTGCGGCCGCATGATGATCGGCGCCGTGTAGCGCGGCTTGCCGTACTCGACCGGGCGGCCCATGTGCCGTTCCCATACCGCCTCGAAACCATCCTGGTTGATGGAGTGACCGTCCGGCTTTTTGATTTTGTAGACGCCGTCTTCAAACATGCCGCCGGCGGCCTTCAGCGCTTCCATGGCGGCGCGCTTCTCAGCGTCGCGAATGCGGTACTGCCCGTTCGGGCCGGGAAATTGCATCACCAGCAGGGCGGCGTCGCCCTTCTGCGCCAGCGGCCCGTAATACGTGCCTTCCGGGAAGTAGCCGCACTCGCCTTCGTGCAGATCCACGCCCTTGCCGATATTCATCTCGCCGCGGAGCATGTAACGGAACTGATCGAAATTGTGCCGATGGCGCGGCGAGTAAAACCCATCGGGCACCTGATCGTAGCCGAAGCGCAAATTGATCATCTCGATCCCGGTGTCGATCGGGTATTGGACGACTTTCAGCGCGCCTTCGTTGGCTTCGCCGCGGCCGCGCGTGGTGCCCGATTCGCGGCTCTTGGCCTCGTCGGCACGGAAGGTTTGAATCTTTGCCGCCATCTCTCTACCTCCTGAGGTTGATGCGAGCGGATAAAACGCCATCATATCACGGCGCCGCCTGCACCGGCTGCGCCGCCAATCTCGCGGATGCGCTCGAAACAGTTGGGCCTCCTACAAACCTAGACCGATCTGCAAGGCCGTCAAGCATGAACCGGGGCCGGCCGCCCCTCTCCCGCTGGCGCGGGAGAGGGGTTAAACTGCGCCAGCCTTGGGAGAATTTCGCCATGCTCACACGCCGCACCGCGCTTGTTGGCGCCGCCGCCTTCGCCGCCACGCCCGCCCTCGCCGAGGAGAAGCGCGACGACACCTATTCGCAGGATGAACTGGTGCCGAGCATTTCGCGGTTCTTCGGCGTCACCGCCGCGGCGGCCGGCAAGGCGGTGGCGAAAGTGTTCCAGGAAAATGGAAGGCCGAACGGCTATATCCGCGGCTCGGAAGGATCAGGCGCGGTCGGCGTCGGCCTGCGCTATGGCAAGGGTACGCTCTCCACGAAATACATGGGCGCGCGCACCGTGTACTGGCAGGGCCCGTCGATCGGCTTCGACGCCGGCGGCAATGCCAGCAAGAGCTTCACTTTGGTCTACGGCCTCCGCAGCGCCGACGAAATCTACGAGCGCTTCCCCGGAGTCGACGGCAGCTATTATTTCATCGCCGGCATCGGCGTGAATTATCAGCGCAACGGCCATATCACGCTGGCCCCGATGCGCGCCGGCGTCGGCCTGCGCGCGGGCGCGAATATCGGCTACCTCGCTTACACGCGGAAGCGGCACGTCCTGCCGCTTTAGAGAGGAGACTCGTATGCGCAAACTGGTCCTGGGCGTCGCGATCGCGGCTGGTCTGTGCGGCTCGGCGTTGGGTGAAAATGAAGGCGTCCCGCGGCGTATGAGCTACGAAACGATGCCCACCGGCAAGGATTTCGACAGACTCTATCCGCCGCGCGCATTAGGAGAGGGACTGTCCGGCACTACGGTAATGTGCTGTAAACTGCTGCCTGATCGCACATATAACTGCACTCTCGCTTATGAGAGCCCGGCCGGCTACGGCTTTGGCGCCGCCGCGCTTGAAATGTCAAAAAAATTCCGCATGACGCCAGAGTCATACGAGATGTTCAAAGGAGAGGTGGTCCGAACGCCGATAACCTTTCTGCTTGGCGGACCAGCGTCGAAGGAAGCGCAGGCGCAGTTAGACAATATCCGCGAAGCCACGCAGGACATATGCAAGCCCGGTAAGCCGGTCGCTTAAGACGTGGCGACTTGCGGCGCGGCTTGCGCCGGGCGCCGGGCGGCGGCGGATTTACGCAGGCGTGCAAAAAACCGCGCGATCGGCTTTTCGATCAGCAGATGCAGGCCCACGGCCAGCAGACAGCACGAGACAAATACGACCGGCCCGACGATGATCTGCGGCAGGGCGCGAACAGCCTCGTATTGCAGCACCTTGTTGAACGCCTTCATGACGAAGAAATGCGACAGGTAAAGCGCGTAGGACGCATTGCCGAGCAATAGCAACATCTGCCCCACGCGCCCGCGCAGCGCCGGCAAGCCCGCGCCCCAGGCCACGATCAGCGCCGCCGGTATGCCCCACAGCCAAAACCGGATCGGCGCAATCGGGCCGAGCAGCAGGTCCATCGGAAAGTGGAGCGGCGTGTTGATGATGAACACGGCGCTGAGGAGCGCGGCGGCGGCCAGGAGCTTGCGCGCGGTGAAGAGTTTTGGACGCGTGTTGTACAGCACGCCGAGCACGAGGCCGAAGGCGAACTCGTAATAGATCGGGTTGGACAGGAACGCGTGCAGGCCCGGATCGGCGATCCCGGCGTTGGCGAACATCAGCCCTATGAGGGCGATCGTGGTGCCGGCCACGGTCAGAAACTGGTTTTTTGAAAACAGGCTGAGGCCGAACAGCGCATAGAAATACATTTCGTATTTTAGCGTCCACGAATACCAGATCACGTTGGTGGTCGATGGCAGGAGCAGCACCGAGCGGATTGTCGACATCACCGTGTGATGCTGCTGCGTATCAAGGCCGAACGCGATCATCACGACCACCGGCAGCGCCAATATCCAGTAGAGCGGATAGATGCGCTGCATGCGCCGGGTGAAGAATTGCGCCGGCGTCAACGGCGCGCGGCCGTTGGGGAAGCTCGAATTGACCATGATGAAGCCGCTGACGACGAAGAAGATATCGACGCCCGAAGCCCCGGCCAGAACCATGAACTTCGGGATTTCATGGTGAACGGCCAAATAGATCAGTTCGATCGTGTGGTGAAACACCACCGCCATCGCCGCGAAGGCGCGCAGATATTGGATGCCGATGACCTGGTCAGGGTTGCGCGCGGCGGGCGGCGCGCCTGGCGATTCAGCATTCTGCTGCGCGGTCATGCGATCCCGGCCCCTCTTCGAGAGGCGTCCCTTCATGTTAACATGTGCCAACGATAGCGGCGCGGTCCACCCCTCCGGCGTGCAAAAGGCGCGCCAGATCGCGCTGCGTGAGCAGGCTTAGGAATATTCGCTCAGCGCGCGAATTTCGCGCAGATTATTTCTGGCGGGCCTTGCGCATGGCGTAGCGCAGGTCGCGGCGGGCCTTCTGCTCGGCCGCCTCAATCTCCTTGCGCTCGATCTCGGCCAGGCGCTCGGCCTCGGCGCGGGCTGCGGCCTGGACGGCTTCCTCCGCCTCCTTACGGATCTTTTCGGCAGCGGCTTCGGCGCGGAGCATCTTTTCGAGCTTTACCCGCTCTTTGCGGGCTTCCTCGGCGGCGGCGCGCTTGGCCTCGCGGGCAGCGCGCTCTTCGGCGCGTTGGCGCGCTACGGCTGGGTCTTCGGGGGCGGCGGCCTTGGCGCGGAATTTTTCAAGGGCGGCTTTTTTGGCGGCGGCGGCGCTCTCGGCGCGGTCTTCAAATGAATCATCGAAACGGGACGGCAAAACCAAGGCCTCTTGCTGTTGGCGAGGCGTGCCCCATACCCTAACGGCGCCGGTTTTGAAACCCCCGGCGCAAGGCCCGCCGTTTGGCGCCATGGCGGCGCGGGCGTACAATACCGTCGGACGCTGTTGGGAGGCAGATCATGACCGCATTCAACGTCGTGCGTTTTCGCGTAAAGCCGGGCCGTGACCAGGATTTCATCGACGCGCACAAAAGAGTTCACGCCGACTGGCCGGGCCTTGCGCACGTTAACCTGATCAAGACCGGCGATCGCACCTATTGCATCATCGGCGAGTGGAGCGGCATGGCCGCGCTGGCCGCCGCGCGGCCACACATGATCGCCACGCTCGATACATTGCGCGACATGCTGGAGGATCTCGGCGGCGGGCTCGGCCTCACCGATCCGGTTTC
>DASZPV010000106.1:0-6154 GCA_035549875.1 Caulobacterales bacterium | reverse complement strand
TCTACGAAGGCATCCGCCTGACGCCGCAGGAAATCGTCGACGCGGCGCGCGAAGCGCGCGCGCACGCCGTGGGCCTGTCCATCCTCTCCGGCAGCCATCTCGATCTGGTGCAGGACGTGGTCCGCCTGATGCGCAATGCGGGCATGGACAACGTGCCCGTGATCGTCGGCGGCATCATCCCGCCGGAAGACGAATTAGTGCTGAAGCAGATGGGCGTAGCGGCGGTTTACACGCCGAAGGATTTCAAACTGACGGGCATCATGGCGGATGTGGTGAGGATCGTGGAGGAAAAGGCGATGGCGCCGGCGTGACCCGTGCTACAAGGCAGCATGACCCGCGACGATGTCCTCGCCAACCTGCGCGTCCTTAAGCCTTGGCTTGAAGCGCAAGGCGTCTCGCGGGTTCGCCTATTCGGCTCCCACGCGCGCGATGAAGCGGGCCCAGACAGCGATATCGATCTATTGGTCGATTTCAACCAATCGGTCGGCCTTCGATTTTTCGACCTTGAAGAAGAGCTATGGAAGCGCCTCGGCGCGCCCGTCTCGATCGCTAGCGAATCGCGGCTCAACCGCGTGATCCTAAAGCGCGCACTGGCTGATGCCATCGACGCCTGATCGCAGCGCCGGGCTGCTGGCGGAGATAGAGCGCGCTTGCGCGCAAGTGCGGTTGTATCTCGAAGGATTTGACCGCGACGCTTTCCTTTTTGGACCAGCGGACGCAAGACGCAGTGCTCATGCAGCTTATCGTTATCGGCGAGGCGGCGAATGCGTTAGGCGCACAAGTTTTGGCCGAAGCGCCAGAAATTGCCTGGGCGCGCATTATCAGCCTGCGAAATCGCATTGCCCATGGCTACGACGAGGTTGATCGCTCGCGCATTTGGGACCTATGCGAGGAGCATCTTTCTGCGCTTGAGCGGGCGATCGCGCGCATGCTCAAGAAGAGAGGGGAAATCTAAGCGCGCGCGATTCTTCGTCGCGCGGGCATTGAGTATCGCCGCCCTCACTGAAAGGCTATCTGATCCGCCACACATGATCGATGATCCCTGGTTTTATGCGCTGGCGATTCCGGCGGTGGTGATGCTGGGCCTGGCCAAGGGCGGCTTTGCCGGCGCGGGGGCCGCGGCGATGCCGATGGTGGCGCTGACCATCTCGCCGGTCCGCGCGGCGGCGATTCTGCTGCCGATCCTGATCGTGCAGGATGTGGTCAGCGTCTGGGCGTTCCGGCGCACGTGGGACAAACGCATTCTCGCGATCATGCTGCCCGGCGCGGCGATCGGTATTTTTCTAGGCTATCTGCTGGCCGCGAAGGTAAGCGCTAGCGTCATTCTCGGCGTGCTCGGCGCGCTTTCGATCCTGTTCGCGCTGTATCGTCTCTACCTGTCGCATGGCGCGCCGGCGCGGGCGCCGAGGCCGCACGCACCCATCATCGACGTCATATGGGGGTCAATCGCCGGCATCGCCTCCGGTTTCACGTCGCAAGTGGCTCATGCGGGCCAGCCGCCGTTTCACATGTGGGTGCTGCCGAAAAACCTGCCGCGCGAAAGCCTGGTCGGCACCACGGCGATCTATTTCGCGATCATCAATTGGCTGAAAGTGCCAGCCTATATCGCGCTCAATCAATTCACGCCGGCCAATCTGACGACCACCGCCGTACTACTGCCCGCCGCGATCGCCGGCACGTTAGCGGGCGTGTGGCTCGTCCGGCGCGTCGACGCCGAGCGGTTCTACACGCTGATCTATCTCATGATGATCGTGGTCGGGGCCGCGCTGCTCTGGGAAGTGTTCGCCTAGTGCAGCGGCGCTGCGCGCCCCTCGCGTTGTCAGGCTGTGAAGGCCCATCCCAGAATCGGCCGTTTCGGCTGGGCCGCCGGTCTACAAATGGTTAAAATTTACCGGTGGAGACCCCAAATATAGAACTTGAAGGAGTCGGCGGAATCGACGGAGCGTCTTAACCCAGATTTTACCCCTACCTACCAAATATAGGGGTTGAAAAGCCGGCGTGACACTAGATGGTGTTATCAAGGCATTAACGACGAAGTCGAACCGGGGCGTGAAGAAGAATGTATCGCAATGAAGCGGCCAATCTAGCGACCACCAGCCAAAAGCCAGACGCGCGGCGTGGCAAGCCCAAGGGGTTAAAGAGCCAGTCGAGCCGGCTGGGGGTGGTGGGAAAGGTTGTCACCGATCCTTCACGCGACGCGCTTTTGACTGATTTCGGCAAGACGACGCTTCAGGACCGCTATCTTTTGCCTGGCGAGTCCTTTCAGGACATGTTCGCCCGGGTCTCCACGGCCTATTCCGACGACATCGCCCACGCCCAGCGAATCTACGATTACATGTCCCGGCTCTGGTTCATGCCGGCCACGCCCGTGCTTTCCAACGGCGGCGCCGAGCGGGGGCTGCCGATTTCCTGCTTCCTGAACGCCGTGGGCGATTCGCTCGACGACATCATGGAGACCTGGAACGAGAACGTCTGGCTGGCCTCCAATGGCGGCGGGATCGGCACCTATTGGGGCTCGGTCCGGTCAATCGGGGAAAAGGTCGGCCAAAATGGGCAGACCAGCGGGATCATTCCGTTCATCCGGGTGATGGATTCGCTCACCCTGGCGATCAGCCAGGGCAGCCTGCGCCGCGGCTCGGCGGCGGTTTACCTGGACGTCCACCACCCCGAAATCGAGGAATTCCTCGAAATCCGGAAGGCCAGCGGCGATTTCAACAGGAAAAGCCTCAACCTCCATCACGGCATCAACGTCACCGACGAATTCATGGAAGCGGTGCGCGATGGCAAGCAATTCGCCCTGCGCAGCCCGAAGAACCAGGAAGTCATCCGGATGACGGATGCACGCAAACTGTGGGTGAAAATCCTCGAACTGCGGCTACAGACCGGCGAGCCCTACATCATCTTCTCGGACACGGTGAACAACCAGATGCCGAGCCACCAGCAGCGGCTGGGCTTCAAGGTGCGCCAGTCCAATCTCTGCTCCGAGATCATGCTGCACACGGGGCTGGACCATCTCGGCCGCGACCGCACGGCGGTGTGCTGCCTGTCCTCGCTCAACGCAGAAAAATTCCTGGAGTGGAAGGAAGACGAGACCTTCATCGAGGACGTATTCCGCTTCCTCGACAACGTGCTCACCGATTTCATCGACCGCGCGCCGGACGAAATGGAGCGCGCGAAATATTCAGCCTATCGCGAGCGCAGCGTCGGCCTTGGCCTGATGGGCTTCCATTCGTTCCTGCAGGGCCTTGGCGTGCCGCTTGAATCGGCGATGGCGAAAAGCTGGAACATGCGCATGTTCAAGCATATTCGCCGCGCAGCCGATGCGGCGAGCGTGCTGCTGGCCCAGGAGCGCGGCCCCTGCCCGGATGCGGCTGAATCCGGCATCATGGCGCGGTTTTCCCACAAGCTGGCGATCGCGCCGACGGCTTCGATCTCGATCATCTGCGGCGGCACGTCCGCCGGCATCGAGCCGATCCCGGCCAACATCTACACGCACAAAACGCTCTCCGGTTCGTTCGCGGTGAAGAACCCCTATCTGGAAGCCGTGCTCGACCGGAAAGAAAAGAACACGCCCGACACCTGGGATTCGATCCTCAAGAACGAAGGCAGCGTGCAGCACCTCGATTTCCTCAGCGACGATGAAAAGGCGGTGTTCAAGACCGCGTTTGAACTCGATCAGCGCTGGATCATCGAACTGGCGGCCGACCGCACGCCGTTCATCTGCCAGAGCCAATCGCTCAACGTGTTCCTGCCCGGCGATGTCGATAAATGGGATCTGCACATGCTGCATTTCTCTGCATGGGAAAAAGGCGTTAAGAGCCTCTATTACCTCCGCAGCAAGAGCGTGCAGCGCGCCGGCTTCGCCAACCGCGAGGAAGCCGCCGACGTAGTCGAAACGCCGAAAGAGAAAGTCGATTACGAGGAGTGTCTCGCCTGCCAGTAAACCGCGCCGCGTAGAGCGGGCGTTGGCCGATTTTTCAAGGATCGCCCATCCGCGAAGGGCCACGACGTGGTGTCGCATCGAACCGCCAGCGGAAACGCCGGCGGTTCTTTCGTTTACGCGAAGGCATGTTTTCAAAATTTCTTGCGGAATCATCCATGCTCACGTATGAGAACTTTTAGAGAACGGGCAGAGATGGCGCAAACGCTGGCAAAGGTTGTTGACCTGTTCGAGGCCGCTACGGCCCCACAGATTGATCTCCCCAATCACGACAACACGCCTGAGGCGTTAAAAGCGCTTCGATCCGCCAATGAGAAATTCCGAGTAGCGCCCTGGCCAAGCCCGTTCGGCCACACTGATCATGAGCTTCGGGTCGCTGACTCACGCAGCCTTGCATTTATCCCAAGCGGCTCGGTGCATCTCGTAGTGACTTCGCCTCCCTACTGGACGCTGAAACAGTACAACTCCCTGAAAGGCCAAATGGGAGCGATTGAGGACTACGAGCAATTCCTCGATGAGCTCGACAAGGTTTGGGCAGAGTGTAAGCGCGCGCTCGCGCCGGGGGGGCGCATTTGCTGTGTTGTGGGCGACGTGTGCGTCCCTCGCAAAAGAACCGGAAAACATTTTGTGGTGCCGCTACACGCCGACATACAGGTACGCGCCCGGAGGCTCGGGCTAGATATTCTAACACCTATACTTTGGCACAAAATTGCAAACGGCGTCACCGAAGTCGAAGGCAACGGAGCCGGATTCTATGGGAAGCCGTATCAGCCGAATGCCATCGTCAAGAACGACATCGAACACATTCTATTTATGCGAAAAGGCGGCGAGTATCGGAAAGTTACGCCGCTCCAAAGGGCGCTCTCTATGCTGACCAAGGACGAGATGCAGAGATGGTGGCGGTCCGTATGGACGGACATTCGCGGAGCTTCTACGCGGTCAGGACATCCAGCACCCTACCCGAATACTTTGGCTGAGCGCTTGATAAGAATGTTTTCGTTCGCCGGCGACACTGTGCTGGACCCTTTTGCTGGCACAGGCAGCACCGCGATTGCTGCAGTTGCCGCGGGCCGAAATTCAATTAGCGTAGAGATCGACCCTGCCTACGCAGACTTAGCAGCGTCCAACATACTTAAGGCTACGGCGACTGATCGAAAGGTCGGCGCAGTGTCTGCGCATTTTTCCAGGCCGATCGAGAAGCCTCGGCGACGCCGAGGTCGCTAAAAGTTGTCCTATCGGCTGCTCCAAAAATTCGAGGCGCTTTTCGAAGGCAAAGCGTATCTGCATCGAGCGTCGAACCTGGGCGACTCCGTAGCGATGGAGCTTTACGAAGACCTGTATGCTCTCGGAAGATCGAAAACATTCATGGCGCGCGTGCAAGCCGGGACGTCCGTTCTCAATACGCAAAATCGTCGCCAAGGTGTAAAAGCGCGGCGGGGCGACGGTAGTTTCGGTGAAATAGTTCCACAAGTAACGCCGATCGCCGATGAGGGATACGCCATTAAGCGCGCCGCAATCGCGACCATTGAAATCGGCGTCGAAGTGAAAATTCTGATGAAGGCCATGATCAAGCAGATTGATCGCGTGGGCAGCGATCTGCGCGGTCAGGCTGCACATTTTCAAGGTAAGAGCGGCACACCGATCGCCGTTGGCGTTGTCGGAATCAATCACGCCGCCTATTGCACCTCGTACGAAGGCGACCGCACATTTCGGACTGATGGAAGGAAGTACAAGCATCCCGTCGCCGAGGCAAAGGACGCCGAAGACCGTTTGGTCAGAGATGCGTCGCCGGCCTTTGATGAGTTTTTAGTTTTGCGCTTCAGAGCAGTAAACGAGGCTCCGTTTGATTTTGAATGGGTGAACGAAAAGCAGACTGCGCTGGACTACGGGGCGATATTGGCTCGTATTTCTCAGAAGTACGAAAAGCTATTCTAGCAAGTCCAGCGCCGCCCCTAGCGCATCTTCAGCGCGATCTCCGCGCGGCGGCGCACGGGTTGGTTGAGATCGTTTGGCTTGAGGCGGTAGTCGGCCAGTTTGATCTGGTCCTTCGGCAGTCCCGCGGCGACCAGCGCTTCAAGCACCGCCTGCCCGCGCGCTTGGGCGGTTGCGTCGCCGCCGGCGCTGTTATCGGCGCGGTTGGGAAAGCCGCTGATCGTCACGCGCTGAAGCTTGCCGCCGGCCTTCTGACACGCGGCGACTTGATCGGCGATGCTG
>DASZPV010000105.1:0-10597 GCA_035549875.1 Caulobacterales bacterium | reverse complement strand
TGAGAAAGGCGCATACGCGCCGCTTGGTAGAGCCAGTTCACCGCATGCGGGGGCTCTACCAAGACCGAGGCCAGTTGCAATCGTAAGCGACCGAGTCCCATGTGCTCGTCAGAGTCGCTATTCCGTAAGATTCGTATTTGCCGCGACGGCGCGGCCCGTCCAGGTTCAGGTCGTCGCAGGTAACCGCCTTGCGTATCGTGATCATTCGCGCCTCGGCCGCGCCGCCGAGAAAGCGGCTGAAGCTCTGCAGCAACATGCCGTTGACGGCCTCTTCGCGTCGGCGCTTCCCGCTGAAACTGCCAAGCTGCTCATGCGCTTCCGAAGATTCGGGCGGCCGTCCTAGAGGAGCCGCGCCAAAGAAAGCTGCTGTCGCGCCCACTGCGCCGCCGCTAAAGCCCGCCTGACCCTGGGTGAGATTTCCCGATCCGGCAGCGCCGCTAACAGCGCCGACCGCGCCGAAGAAAAGACCGCGTCCGGCACCATCGGCGATGCTTTTTGATATAGGATTATCCTGCCAGTTTAACATATCGTGCCAGTTTAACATAGGCGCTTCGGGCCAATCCCACAGTAGGGTTTGGTGAGATGAGGCGAACAAACCGGCTTTCGCGCCAGCGTCGCCGCCGATTCCTGTTACCTCCTGCGCGACGTTCAGTTTCCCGACGTCCGCGTCCTGATCGTCGAACAGTGACGCGCCGATCGCGCCGCCCAACACGCCGCCGACGATAGCCGCGCGAACCATTTCCTCCGTAACGCCAGGCATGCGCGCCTGCATCAAGCCTTCGTAGGTGTGATCGAACACAATCTCTTTCGTGTGCGTATCCTGCAAAAGGAACCGCACGTTGGCGTGAGCGCGCTTGTCAGTGAAGGGAATTACGTCCGGTCCTCGAAGGTCCTGGAACTCTACCGTCAGCAGATATTTCGAGTGGCGAACGTCCACGGCCAGCATGTCGGCGTCGTATAGCCATTGCCAAAACTGCTGCGCCACCTCCTTGCGTGTCGGGCGCGTGGTCCAGAGGTCGTCGCCGTCAAATAGTTTGAATTCCGGCGCGCCCAGAATCTCGTAAATGGCGACGCTGCGATAGAGCGGCTCGCTCTTTTGGGCCAGGACGACCGATTTTGGCGGCAGGTTTGGCCGCCGCATCGCCCGAACGTCTTGCTGAGTGGCGCAACCGCCAAGCATGACCGCGAGCAGGCTCGCGGAGACCAAGAAATTCATTCGCATATGAGCGCACTCCCGCGGTCGCTTCGCCTATGGTAAACTGTAGGCTATAGCCAGTGGTTTAATAGTTCCTAAACCGCTCGCCTGCGTTTCATGGACGGGCGCGCGCTGCTGGCGTGGAATCTAAGGCGACTGCGAACCGAGCGCGGCGTTTCGCAGGAACGGCTGGCTGCCGACACTGGAATCGATCGCGCTTACGTCAGTGAGATCGAGCGCGAAGCGGGCAACGCCACCGTGGATCTTTTAGAGCGCTTGGCAGGCGCGCTCGATGTGGGGATCGGGGAGTTTTTCGTGACTCCGCCTGCTGGAAGCAAGCGACCACGACCTCTCCGTCAGGGTCGGCGCCCGGAGCGGAAATAGTTGTGCTGGTGCTGTCGGGGAGGATTGAACTCCCGACCTCAGCCTTACCAAGGATGCGCTCTACCACTGAGCTACGACAGCGAACCGAGCGGGGCGTATAGACGAGGGCTGGGCGGGGGGAAAGCCGGCTTGGACCCGGAAAACGGGTCAGAACCGCGCGTCTCCCGGACTCAGGAGGAGGCAGGATAGGCTGGCGCGGCGATCCGGTGGTATGAAAGCCGCTCTCTTGGGGAGGCTATCCTATGACCAGGCTTTCGACTGCCGCCTGCGCGCTGATGCTGGCCCTTGCCGCGTCCTCCCCGGCGTCCGCCGCGCCGGCCCACAAAGTGGTGGATCGCCTCTCCGGCCCTGACGGAAGCTGGGACTACATCAGCGTCGATCACGCTGGCGGGCGCCTGCTCGTCGGACGCGGCGATGGGGCGACGGCCTTCGCGCTGACTCCCGGCGCGAAAGGAACGGCCTTCGCCAGCGGCGGCGGGCGCGCGCATGCCGCGATGGCCGTGAACGCCGGCAAGGAAGTGCTCATTACCTACGGCGTGGCGAACAAGGCGGTGTTGTACGATCAGGCCGGGGCGGTGCTGGCCGAGCTCGCCACCGGCGCCAACCCTGACGACGCAGTGGCCGATCCCAAGAGCGGCCTGGTTCTGGTGATGGATCATACCGGCGGCGAGGTGACGCTGATCGATCTGAAAACCCGCAAGAGCGTCGGCTCAATTCCTGTCGGCGGCGCGCTGGAAGCGGCGGCGGTCGATGGCGCCGGGCGCGCCTTCGTCAATGTCGAGGACAAAAGCGAAATCGCGGTGATCGACATCGCCGCGCGCAAGGTCGTGGCGCGCTATCCTTTGGCCGGCTGTGAAGGCCCGACCGGCATCGCTTATGTGCCAGAAGGTAAAAGGCTGATCGTGGCGTGCGATGGCGTGGCGGGCGTGGTCGATGCGGCGACAGGAAAAATGCTGAAGACGATCAAGATCGGCGACGGCGCCGACGGCGTGGCCTACGATCCGGTGCGCAAGCTGGCCTATGTGCCCGCCGGGCGGGACGGCGTGCTGGCCGTGCTGTCGGTGTCAGCGAAAGATGTCGTGCTGACGGAAACGGTGGCGACGCAGGTGGGCGCCCGCACGCTGGCGGTCGATCCCGAGAGCGGCAAGGTCTACCTGCCGGCCGCGACCATGGCGGCGCCGGTCAACGGCAAACGGCCCGTGCCGGCGCCGGGCACATTCGTGGTTCTGGTCGTTGGCCAGTAAGCCGCCGAAGCAGGAGAGCGAGGCGGCCAAGGAAGAGCGCCGCGCCGCCGCCCTGCGCGAAAACCTCAGGCGGCGCAAAGAAGCGGCCAAGCCCGCCCCTCCCGATAAGAAATAGGCGCTCGGCGCGCCCTGCCTTGCTCCCGCCGCCGGGCGCCCGCATAAGCAGGGTTTCTCCGGGCACAGGCTTCTATGGACCGTATCGCCATCGTCGGGGGCGCGCCGCTCAATGGCGTTATCCCCATTTCAGGCGCCAAGAATTCCGCGTTGAAGGTGATGGCCGCGGCGCTGCTGGCGCCCGCGCCGCTGACGCTGCACAACGTCCCGCGCCTGGCCGATACGACGTTCATGGCCAATTTGCTGGCCACGCTGGGCGTGAAGGTGGACTGGCCGCAGGCCTCGAACGACGTCGCTCTCGATGCAACCGAGATCACCTCCACGATCGCGCCCTACGATCTGGTGCGCAAGATGCGCGCCTCGTTCAACGTGCTGGGCCCGCTGCTGGCGCGCGTCGGGCACGCGACGGTGTCGCTGCCCGGCGGTTGCGCGATTGGCGCGAGGCCGGTGGATTTGCACCTTAAGGCGTTCGAGGCGATGGGCGCCGATATCGTCATCGAGGAAGGCTATGTGAAAGCCGCCGCCCTGCGCGGCCTCAGGGGCGCGACCATCGTGTTCCCGTTCGTCTCCGTCGGCGCGACGGAGCATGCGATGCTGGCGGCGGTGCTGGCGCATGGCGATACGGTGCTGGAAAACGCCGCGCGCGAACCGGAAATCGCCGACCTCGCCAATTGCCTGAACAAGATGGGCGCGAAGATCGAAGGCGCTGGCACGGGCACGATCAGGATTGCCGGCGTCACCTCGCTCAACGCCGCCGAATATCGCGTGATGCCGGATCGGATCGAAGCGGGCACGTATGCGATCGCGGCGGCGGCTGCGCCCGGCAGCGATGTGACGCTGGAAGGGATTGATGAGCATGCGCTGACCGCGCTGATCCAATTGCTGCGCCGCGCGGGCGTGGAGGTGAGCGCCGACGGCGACGCGATCCGCGTGCGGCGCAATGGCGGGCGTCTGGCCGCGGTGGATGTGGACACCCAGCCTTTCCCCGGCTTTCCGACCGATCTGCAGGCCCAGTTTATGGCGCTGATGACTTTGGCCGACGGCGCCTCGGTGATCCGCGAGAACATTTTCGAAAACCGCTTCATGCACGCACCGGAATTGATGCGCCTCGGGGCCGACATTTCCATTCGCGGCAACGAGGCCGTCGTGCGCGGCGTCGATCGCCTTGTGGCGGCGCCCGTCATGGCGACCGATCTGCGCGCTTCGGTAAGTCTCGTGGTCGCCGGCCTTGCCGCAGAGGGCACGACGCGTGTGGCGCGCATCTATCACCTCGATCGCGGTTTTGAGCGGCTCGATGCAAAGCTCGCCGGCGTCGGCGCGCATGTCACGCGCGAGCCGGACCGATGAGCGGCCTGCGTCTGAAGGCGGAAGATGCGCCGGGACTCGAAATGTTGTCGGCCGCATTGCAGGACAGCGTGCTGAAAGCAGGCGACCTGAAATTTGAAACCAAGGCGCGGCGGTTCACGGCGGTGGTCAATCGCTTCCGTTGGGAGCAAGCCAAGCAAACCGGCCCGTTTGAACGCGTGCGCGCGGCGCTGGCGTTTGAAGGCGTCGGCGCGGTGAAAAGCACGCGCCTCAACCGCGCCGACAAGCAGGCGATCGCCTCGATATTGACGCTGGCGTTCGAACCCGCGCCCGAACCGCCGGGCGGGGTTGCACGCATCGTGCTGGCCGGCGGCGGCGAAATCAGGCTCGACGTGGAATGTATCGACGCGGTGCTGCTCGATCTCGGCGATCCCTGGCCGACGCCGCGCAAGCCAAACCACGAGGCGGCGTGATGGCCCCTCGATTTGAAATTACACTCGGCCCCGGTTTCGCGCAGCGAAGACCGGGGCCCATAAGCGCCAACGTTGGCGATTGTTCTGCGATGGCCGGGCTTATGGGCTCCCGCCTTCGCGGAGCCCGAGTGCTCCCATGACTCGTTTTCTCAACACGTCCGATGCTGACTTTGCCGAAGCCTATCGCCAGTTGATCGCCTCCCGCGGCGCGCGGCTGGATGCGGCGGAAGAGGCAGCGCGCGAGATCGTGAATCGCGTGCGGGCCGAGGGCTTGCCTGCCGTGCTGGATTACACCGCGAAGTTCGAGATGCGCGATCTGACAGCCGAGACGATGCGGGTTAGTCCGGATGAGATTGAGACCGCGTACAAGGCCTGTGCGCCTGAACTGATCGACGCGCTGAAACTCGCGGCGGCGCGGATAGAAGCGTTTCATGCGCGCGAACGGCCGCAGGACGGGGAGTTCGTCGATCAAGCTGGCGTAAGGCTTGGCTGGCGCTGGACGCCGATCGACAGCGCCGGATTGTACGCGCCGGGCGGTCTGGCCGCCTATCCTTCCACTGTGCTGATGAACGCCATCCCGGCCAAGGCGGCGGGCGTGAAGCGGCTGGCGATGGCGACGCCGGCGGCGCGCGCGTTGGATAATCCGGCGATCTTTGCCGCCGCGAAAATCGCCGGCGTCGATGAAATCTGGATGATGGGCGGGGCGCAGGCGATTGCTGCTCTGGCGTATGGCGCAGGTCCAATAAAAGCCTGCGATGTCGTGGTGGGGCCGGGCAACGCCTACGTCGCCGCGGCGAAGAAGATCGTATTCGGCGATGTCGGGATCGACGCGATCGCCGGGCCGTCGGAGGTTTTCATTCTTTGTGATGGTTCGGTCGATCCAAAGTGGATCGCGGCCGATCTGTTGGCGCAGGCCGAGCACGACGAGGACGCGCAATCGGTTCTGTTCGTGACCGATCGGAACTACGCCGAGGCGGTAGCCGCCGCAGTTGAAGATCAACTTGGCCAAGGCAAGGCAGGTTTTCCCGCACGCGAATCCTGGGATCGTCACGGCGCAATTATTATTGTGCCGTCGCTTGAGGAAGCGGCGCCGTATGTGAACCAGGCCGCGCCTGAGCACGTTCAGATCGCCGCGAAAAACCCCGAGCCGCTTGCCGCCCTCATCAAGCACGCTGGCGCGTTGTTTCTTGGCGCTTATGCACCAGAGGCGCTGGGCGATTATGTCGCCGGGCCGAGCCATGTGCTGCCGACGAACCGGGCGGCGCGCTACAGCGCCGGGGTATCGGCCTACACATTCATGAAGCGCACCAGCGTGATCGCGGCCGATGCGCGGGCGGTTGCCGCGGTCGGGCCGGCGGCGGCGCGTCTGGCGGACGCTGAGGGTCTGCCGGCGCACGCTCTGTCGGTCAGGCTTCGCCTGCCGCCGGGCTGACGCGATGGCGGGCGAGACCAACCGGCTGATCGCGATCGATCTCGATGAAGCATCGCTCGGCGCGGCATCCGCCGACGCCGATCACGAACGGCGGATCGCGATTTTCGACTTGCTCGAATCCAACGTGTTCGAGGTCGAAGGCGAGGATGCCGGCCCCTATGCGCTGAAATTGCTGGTCATCGATCAGCGCCTGATCTTCGAGGTCAGCGGCAAGGATGGCGGCGCGCCGAAATCGGTGGTGCTGTCGCTGACGCCGTTCCGCCGCGTGATCAAGGATTATTTTCTGGTCTGCAACTCCTATTACGATGCGATACGCAACGCCACGCCGACGCAGATCGAAGCGATCGATATGGGTCGGCGCAGCTTGCACAATGAGGGCTCGCGCCTGCTGGAAGAGCGCCTCGCCGGCCGGCTGAAAATGGATTTCGATACGGCGCGGCGGCTGTTCACGCTGATCTGCGCGCTGCACGTGCGGGGTTGATGTGGAGCGCTTGCCCCAGGCGGTGCTGTTCGCCTGCAATTACAACACCGTCCGTTCAGTGATGGCTGTCGGCCTGATGCAACGGCGCTTCGGCAAGACCATCTGGGTGGATTCCTGCGGCGCGCGCGGCGGCGCCGAGGCCGACCCGTTTGTGGCGGTGGTGATGGATGAACTGGGCGTCGATGTGTCCAGGCACCGGCCAAAGACCTTCGAGATGCTGGACGACCTGAACTTTGAATTGATCGTGACGCTGACGCCCGAGGCTCACCACAAGGCGCTGGAACTGGTGCGGACACTCTCATCCGAGGTGCGGTACTGGCCAACCATCGATCCCTCCTTGGCGCAGGGCGCGCGCGGCCAGGTGCTGGAAGAATACCGCGCCGTCCGGGACGGCCTGGACCGGCGGATCGCCGAGACGTTCAGGGTGGATTGAACCGAACCTGAGGAAAACAAACGCCTTTAGGCCGGTGGCTTCCCAAAGGCAAAGCGCCTATAAGGCCGCCCTAAGCGGCCTTTGGCCCATTTGGAGCGTGCATGGCGAAAGAGGATTTATTGGAGTTTGCGGGCACCATCATAGAGCGGCTGCCCAATGCGACGTTTCGCGTAAAGCTCGAGAACGATCACGAAATCATCGGATACACCGCCGGCAAGATGCGTAAAAACCGCATCTCTGTGCTTGCTGGCGATAAAGTGCTCGTGGAGATGACCCCTTACGATCTGTCCAAGGGGCGCATTACCTATCGCTTCAAATGACCCCGGACATCCTCGCGCGCGCGGTCGTGGTCACCGGCGCATCGACGGGGATCGGGCGCGCCATCGCCGCCAGGGTCGTGGCTGAAGGCGGACTGGCCTTTGCCGGCGTACGCAAGCAGGCCGACGCCGAAAGTCTCAAACAGGAATTCGGCGATAGCGTGCATCCGCTTCTGTTCGACGTCACGGAAGAAACCGCGGTGCGCGCCGCGGCCGCCGTCGCGAAGGCCAAGCTGGCGGGACGCAATTTGTTTGGCCTGGTCAACAATGCGGGCGTCGCTGTGCCCGGCCCGCTGCTGGAACTGGATTCGGCGGAAGTGCGCCGGCAGTTAGAGATCAATGTGATTGGCGTTCACACGGTGACGCGCGCGTTCGCCCCGCTGCTGGGCGCGGCGCCGGACAATAGCGGCCCCAAGGGCCGGATCGTGATGATCAGTTCGGTCGCCGGGCTTATGGGCCAGCCTTTCGTAGGCCCGTATGTTGCCTCCAAGCACGCGCTGGAAGGCTATTCGGACTCATTGCGCCGCGAGTTGATGCTGTATGGCGTCGATGTGATCGTGATCGGTCCCGGCGCCATCGCGACGCCGATTTGGGGCAAGGGCGAGCACGAAGCCGACGATACGCGTTTTGCCGCCAGCGCATACAAGGCGCCGCTCGAAAAAATCCGCAAGTATTTCGCCGACGCCGGCCGCAACGGCTTGCCGCCGGAACAGGTGGGCGCGCTGGTTTGGCGCGTGCTTACGGACGCAAAGCCGAAGGCGCGCTACGCGATCATGCATCGTCCGTTCATGGACGGAACTGTGCCGCGCTTGCTGCCGAAACGCGTCGTCGACTCCATCGTGGCCAAGCGCCTCGGGCTGACGAAGCCGCAGTGAGCGCGCGCGGCTTCGTTCTCGCCAGCGCCAGCCCGCGGCGCCTTGCGCTTCTGGAGCAAATCGGGCTGAAGCCCGATCGGGTAATTTCAACTGACGTTGATGAAACGCCGCTGAAGGGCGAGTTGCCGCGCGCTTTGGCGCAGCGGCTTGCGCGTACGAAGGCCGAAGCGGGCGCGGCGCAGGCGACGGGAGCGCTGGTGCTGGCGGCCGATACGGTGGTGGCGTGCGGGCGGCGGGTTTTGCCAAAGGCGGAAAGCGAGGCGCAGGCGCGGGCATGCCTCACGCTGCTTTCGGGGCGCGCGCATCAGGTAATGACGGCGCTGGCGCTGCATACGCCGGAAGGCTTGCGGGAGCGGCTGGTTGAAACGCGCGTGCGGTTCAAGCGGCTGACGGCGTCGGAGATCGAGGCCTACATCGCGTCGCGCGAATGGGAGGGCAAGGCGGGCGGTTACGGCGTGCAGGGCCGCGCTGGAAGATTCGTGCTGTCGCTGAATGGATCATACACAGCGGTTGTCGGCCTGCCGCTGTATGAGACGGCGGCGCTTCTAGAGAGCGCCGGCGTGGACGCGTTTTCGCGATGAGCGAGGCAATCGACGTCTGGCTTGACGGCGCGGTCGGCGAGACGCGCTATCTGCTGGCGCGTCAGGGACGGCCGATCACATTGACGATCACGCGCTGGAGCGATGCCGGCCGGCGCGCGCGCTGGGGCGAGGTCTATGGCGGGCGCGTGCGCAAGGTGGAGCGCGCGCTGCGCGGCGCGTTCGTCGATCTCGGACTGAAAGATGAGCAGGGCTTTCTGCCGCTCTCGCAAGGGCGCGACGTGCGCGAGGGCGAATTGATCGCGGTCAGCATCGCGCGTGAGGGAACGCGCGCGAAGGGGCCTGTGCTGGCGTTGACGGACACGACAAATCCCTCCGCGATTGGCCGCATCGCGCGGCGTGAGGAAGACGAAGCGCATGATCGCGCCGCGCCGGCGAGCGCTGATAAGCGCGCCGCTATTGATGCGGCGATAGATGAGGCGTTGGCGCAGCGTGTCGCGCTTGCCGGCGGCGGGGCGATTACGATCGAGCCGACGACGGCGCTCACCGCAATTGACGTGGATTCGGCGGGGCGGACCGGCGAGGCCGATCCCGAACGGCTGGCGCTGGCGCTGAATGTGGCGGCGGCAAACGAGGCGATGCGGCAATTGCGGCTGCGTGCGCAGGGCGGGCTGGCGGCGATCGATTTCGTGTCGCTGCGGCAGGCGGCAAACCGCAAGGCGGTGGAGGCGGCGCTGAAGGCGGCCGCGCAGGGCGATCCGTGGGGGGTAGTCTTTGCGCCGATGAGCCGGTTCGGCATCGTCGAACTCTCACGCGCGCAACTTATGCGGCCCGTGCGGGATGTTTTGCTCGACGCCGATGGGCGCAAATCAGCCGAGACGGTCGCGCTGGCGGCGCTGCGGGCGATCGAGCGCGAAACCGCCGCGAGCCGCGGGCGCAAGGTTGTGGCGGCGCTGGCGCAAGAGGTTGCCGATTGGCTCGGCGCGAACCATATCGGCTGGCGTGACGCGCTGACCGCCCGGATCGGCGCGCATTGGGAAATCGAAAGCGCCCCGAACGCGCCGCGCGAGAAGATGGATGTGAGGGCTCTCTGATGGCCTGTCCGATCTGCAACAAACCCGGCGAGCCGGACTATCGCCCGTTCTGCTCCAAGCGCTGCGCCGACGTGGACCTGCATCGCTGGCTGACAGGAAGTTACGTCATGCCCGGCGAGGCGCTGAGCGAAGATGATGAAAGCGCGCCAGCGCGGCGTTCGGAAAGTGGCAATTGACATAGCTCCGCCTTTCGCGGGTTTTCGCTCCGCGTTTGAACCAGTCATCCCGCAAGCGGGAGGCGGGGCGCGGGATTTGCGCCGGTTAGCCGCTTCTCACGGCGATAAATAGACGCTCACCACGCGCCCCGTTACGATCGTGCTCCCCGGATGAAGAAGTGGAGTTGGTCCGCCGGCTTCAACGCCGCGCCGTACCTTTTCGATTGCTCGAACAGGCCTGAGCTTGGCTCCCGTTCTCATTCCCGGTTCGTCGTGCGGACCCCGCAATTTACCTTGTCGCGGGCAATCACGCCGATCGCGCCCCGCGCGCCTCAAGATTTCGGAGCCCTCGAAACCCTCCCGTTGCGCTGGACGGGAAGGATTATGCGGGAGATTTGCGGATGTAGGATAAGTATTAGGGGCTGTCCTAGGAGCGGGGTCGCTTTTAAGGACAGAGATGCGTTTAAAGCGCTCCAAACTGGGTGAAAAATCGTCGGCGCGGCTGCTTGAGCATTTTGTCGCCGGCACGCCGGCGCGCGCGGCGGCCGATTTGGTC
>DASZPV010000104.1:0-47817 GCA_035549875.1 Caulobacterales bacterium | reverse complement strand
CTCCCACGCGCGCGCCGCCAGATCGGCGGTGAGGCGCTCGACGTAGTAGGAGCCGCCCCACGGATCGGCGGGGCGGCGGAAACCGGCTTCAGTCTGCAAAAAAAGCTGCGTATTGCGGGCAATGCGCGCGGAGAAATCGGTTGGCAACGCGAGCGCTTCGTCGAGCGAATTCGTGTGCAGGCTTTGTGTGCCGCCCCAAGTCGCGGCCATCGCCTCAATGCAGGTGCGGGTGGCATTGTTGTAAACGTCTTGCGCGGTAAGGCTCCAGCCGGAAGTCTGGCAATGGGCGCGCAGCATGAGCGAGCGCTCATCTTTCGGCGCAAACGGCGCAATCAGCTTGGCCCACAGCATGCGGCCGGCGCGCATCTTCGCGATTTCCATGAACGGGTTCATGCCGATCGCCCAGAAGAACGAAAGCCGCGGGGCGAATTCGTCGATCTTCAGGCCCGCCGCAAGCCCCGCGCGCACGTAATCCACGCCGTCCGCCAGCGTGTAGGCCAGTTCCAGATCGGCTGTCGCGCCGGCCTCCTGCATGTGATAGCCGCTGATCGAGATCGAATTGAATTTCGGCATCTTCTGCGCGGCGTAAGCGAAGATGTCCGATACGATCCGCATCGAGAAATCGGGCGGATAGATGTACGTATTGCGCACCATGAATTCTTTGAGGATGTCGTTCTGGATCGTGCCGGAGAGTTTTTCCGGCGGCACGCCCTGTTCCTCAGCGGCGACGATATAGAGCGCCATGATCGGCAGCACGGCGCCGTTCATCGTCATCGACACGCTCATCTGGTCGAGCGGAATGCCGTCGAACAAAGTGCGCATGTCGTAGATGGAATCGATCGCCACGCCCGCCATGCCGACATCGCCGATCACGCGCGGATGATCGCTGTCGTAACCGCGGTGTGTGGCCAGATCGAAGGCGACGGAAAGGCCTTTTTGTCCCGCCGCGAGATTGCGCCGATAGAAGGCGTTGGAATCTTCCGCGGTGGAGAAGCCGGCATATTGCCGGATCGTCCACGGCTGAGTGACGTACATCGTCGGGTACGGGCCGCGTCCGTATGGCGCAAGGCCCGGCAGGCCGCCAAGGTGATCGAGCGCGGCGACGTCATCGGCTGTATAAACCGGCTTCACTGCGACGCCTTCGGGCGTGTCCCATGCCGGCGCCGAAACATCCGACGCAGGCAGGGCGGGGGCTTCGTAATCGATCTTGGTGAAATCGGGAATCTTGCTCATGTTCGCGGCTCGGGCTTCGCGAATTGCTCGAACGCTGCCTCATCGCCGCGGAAATAATTCAGGTCCACCGGTCCCTGCACGCCGGGCTTTTTGCCGTCGTGCTTGTATTGCCAGATCACCCAGGCATTGCGCCGGAAGTCGGGCTGGGCGAACAGGTTGCGGAGCCAGAAACGCTCGCGCAGCAATGCTCCATCGAGATGGTTCAGATTGAATTCGCTGGTCGTGTAGATCAGCGGGCGCCGGCCATAGCGCGCCTCCAGCATGTCGAGAAACACCGTAACTTCGCCGGGCACGTCGGTGATCGTCGGGCCCTCGCGGCAGGGGTATTTCTGTTCGATGTCCACCGCATGCGGCAGCGCGCTCGGCTCGACCGGCACCGCCGCGATGAAATTGGCCGCTTGCGCCGCGCCGGGCCGGCAGAGCGTGAAGTAATGATATGCGCCGCGCTTGACTCCCGCCGCCGCGGAATCGCGCCAGTTGGCGGCGAAGCGATCGTCGCGGTGATCGGCGCCTTCGCTGGCCTTGATGTAGGCGAATTTCACGCCCGAGCCGGCCAGCGCCTTCCAGTCGATCGCGCCCTGATGGCGTGAAACGTCAACGCCCTCGACATAGTGGCTGAGCCACGGATTGAGCCAGCCCGTCCCGAGCGTTGCGCCAGCGGCGGCGACGAGAACGATCAGGCCGAAGACAAAAGTTCGCCCCGATTTCATGGCGCAGCCTCGAACGGCGCCGACAGCCGGATCGGCGCCAGCACGGCTGACGGCGGCGCCTTGGGCCAAAGCTCGGCCGCGAATGGTTTTTCGTTGTCCGGCGGATAAGCCGAAACGCCAATGATCGGCGCGCTTTTATCGCGGGCGGCGGCAAGGCGCACCGCGGCGGTTTTCGCGACCTCGCCGGCGAACCAGTCCATGGCGCGCGCAATGCCGCCGCGTTGCTCGATCTCCTGAAACAGCGCCCACGCAGCGCGGGCGATGTCGTCGGTCAGCTTCTCGATCGCAAAACTTCCGGCCCCCGGATCGGCGACCTTCGCCGCATGCGCTTCTTCCTGCAGCAGGATCTGCGTATTGCGGGCGATGCGGCGTGTGAAGGCGTTAGGCTGACCCAGAGCATCGGTTATAGGCAGCGTCGTAACGCAGTTGGCCCCGCCAATTCCGGCGGCGAATGCTGCAGCGGTGACGCGCAGCATGTTGGTCCACACGTCAGCTTTGGTCATCATGCGCCGACCGGTGACGGCTTGCAGGCGCATCGTCGCCGCCGCGCCGCATGCTTGCAGCGCACGCGCCCACACGAGCCGTGCGGCGCGCAATTTCGCCGTCTCGACGATCACGTCAGGACCGACAGCCATCGTAAACAGCGTCGTTTCAGCGGCCTGTTTCGGCGCAAGGCCGTCATCATCGCCAGCGCGCAGCAGCGCTACGCCGGCGGCGAGCAGGAACGCCAGTTCCTGCGCCTCGCCGCCGCCGGCTTCATGGACCGGCCGCGCATCGACACGCAACGCCGTTGCGTTGGAGAAACCGCCGCGCATCTCCTTGGCGAACCCGATCGCCTCAGCGAGCGCCAGCGGCTTTCGGTCGAGCAAGGTCGCAAAGGGATCGAGGTTGAACGCTAGCGGCGCGTCCTTGACGCCGCTTCTTGCGGCATAGGCGCCGAGCAGACGCGCGGCGGATGCGTCTGCGCCGATATCAAGCGCGACGGGCGCCAGATCGAGCATCATGCCGTCGAGCGTGTAAGCGAGATCGGCGGCGGTGTGCACGTGCGCGCCGCGCCCGGCGCCTTGTGCGATGCATAGTTCGATCGAGCTTGCCCCGCCATTGAGTTCGGCGCGCACGTCGCTATTGGCCGCGCGCGGATCAGCGGTCTCGACAATCTGGCGGATGTCCCACGGGCCAGCGCGGCCGATGACGCGGCCGGCTGGCGCGTCTTCGGCCGTGTAGAGCGGAGCGAGTTCGACGCCGCCGGGGATGTGCGCCGTCAAGCTCTCCCAGCTTGCCTTACCCAGCGCCTTTTCGGCCAGCGCGCGCCAGCGCTCGCGGTCGGGCGCGGGAAAATCGGCGGCGAGGGAGATTGGTGCGGTCACCGCTCCAAAGGGCGCGGGGCGCGGATAAAATCAAGGCTGTCCGCCCCGCGCGCGCGATGAGGGCCTTGGCCCGCTGCGCTTTTCGACAGATTTCAGGAAAGAAATCCGACCGGGCGGGCGGCGGGCTTACCCTTGCGGCGCAATCTGGAGGCCGCATTGACTGAACCATCCCCCGACCCAGGCAAAACCCTGGCCGCATCGCTGACCTTGCGCGGCGCGCTCGCCATGGCGCTGGCGTTTGTCGCCGGACGCCTGGGCTATTCCATCCCCGACGGCCAGGCGCAGATGTTCGCCGACGCGATCGTACAGATCGTGTTCTATGGCGGCCTGCTTGCCGTTGGCGTCGGCCGCGCCCGCGCGAAGGGGCCGCTGGCATGAAGCACGCCCTTCGCACGATCGGGCTGGCGATTGCGCTAGCCGCGACGCCGGCCTGTTCAACGCTGCGCGCCGCCAGTCCGGTTCCGGTCGAGGCTTCGCTGGAGCAGAATGCTTACGCGCTGATCGGCGCCTATGCGCTGACGCTCGATGAGGCCACAGCGCTGGTGAAAAATCCCGCTACGCCGCGCGCGGTGAAAACCGCACTCGCCAAAGCCGAGATGGTCGCGACGCCGGCGGTGGAACTGGTGAAGGTCGCCGCTGTCGCGCATCGGCGCGCCGAAACGGCTGCAACCGGCGCGGCGCTTGCCCACGCGCTTTCGCAAGCGCAGGGCCCAGCGCTCGCGCTCGCCCAACTCATGCACAAATAGGGGCGCGCGATGGAAAAACTGATCTCGCAAATGCAGGCCGTGCTGTCGGTGCTGACTACGATCCTGCCGCTTGCGCCGGCGAAAAACCGCACCGCGATCGCCGATGCGCTGGAGGCCGTCGCGGCGGCGCTGAAACTGGGCGATGTCGCCGTCGCCGCGGCGTCGGACCTGGCCGAGAAGTTCGCCGTTCTGCGCGCCGAAACCGAAGCGATGACGCATGTGGGCGAAGCGGACCTGGAAGCGGCGTTCGAGCGCGTCCGGGCGGCGTCAATGGCCTTCCGCGCCGCTTATGCGCAATCGGCGCCCCTCTAACGGGCTTTGCCGGCTTGCCAGCGGCGGGGCAAGGCCCTAGGCCATCGCCCCGGCGCGCCCCACGCGCCGAAACCCGCTTTGGGAGCGCGTAGCTCAGTCGGTAGAGCATCTGACTTTTAATCAGGCTGGACCTGAAACAAATCAAAGCGCTGGCTTGAAACCGCGCGCAGAACCGGCCCAAGGAAATCAAAGCAGTGGCTTGGGGACTGAAACCGAAATCGAGAGCGCCATGACCGTCGCCGAACTGATCGCCAAGCTGCAAACGCTGCCGGCCGATCTGCAAATTCGTATTTATGACGGAGACGAACTGCTCGGCATCGATGACGTGACCATCGCCAAGGGCGACGATGCCCGCTACAGCGATGGGTCGAAAGACAATGACCTGCCGCTCGGCGCGCTTTACGTGAAGATCGATGTCATCGCCTTCCCACGGTTTGAGCGGGACCACTTCCAGCGGCCTTACGATATTCCTAGCTGCTTTCATCCGTCCGCCGCGCACGTTTCGGCGGCTGTTTCTTACCTGCAAGATTCTGGGCTGCTAAATCCCGAAGTCGAACAACAAGAGGCGGTTCTTCGACTGACGGTGCAAGACGTGCTTCGGCTGATGCGCGGCGAAGAACCGCTTGATAACTGAACCACTGAGCCGCCATCCAGAGCAGTGCGGCGCGCGCGGGGGGCGACTTTGCTGCGCTTGGCCGGGCAGGCGCGCTCCTACAGGCGCCGGCGGCGCTTCATGTCGGCGACGATCCGTTCCACATCCCGCTTATCGATCACGATTTGCAGGCGCTCAACCTTGGCCGGGCGCGGTTCGCGCTGGGTCAGCACGGACGCGGCGAGCGCCTTGACTTCGGCGGGCGTCGCTTTTCCGCCAGCAAGGATGCGCGCCGCGATCCGGGCCACGCGCGCCGATGATGTTTCCTTCGCCATGGTCGATTCCTTTGGTTAGCTCCGCACGGTCCACGCATCGTCCGCGAGCGATAGGTTTTCCAGATACGCCGCCGGCATCCAGAAATAACCGGCGTTGCCCCAATCCGCGCCCCAGCTATTCCGGCATTCGTAGTGCATTGCGCCCCAGCGTTTCTTGTAGCCGACGACGCAGATCGCGTGACCGCCGATCATGGATTCGCCGCGCTTCGGCATGGTGACGCGCCCGGTGCTCGCGGTGGCGTCGCTCTCGAAGCTCTCATAAACCGAGAAGCCGATGATGAATGGTGAGCCGCCGGCCAGGCAGGCGCGATACTGAGACGGCGCGAGGCGCTGGTAGGCGGCGATGGTGTGGCGCTTGCCATCCTTCACCGCTGCGGCCGCGGGCTTCCTCGTGAACTTGGCGACATCGTAGGGCCATAGCGCCTCGCGCGCCGCGCCAGCTTTCGACAGCGCTTTGACCGACGTGCGGATCATGGCGCCGGCGTCTTCGTTCACCGTGCCTTCGATCACGCGTTCGTCGTAGTAAAGCTTCAGCCGGGAGAGGGCGCAGCCTGGATGCAGGAACCAGTACGCGCCCTCTGCGGCGTGTGCGGTGCAGCTACCGAGTTCGCCCTGATCCTGAACTGGCCCAAGCTTGTCTCGCAGGCTGACGCTGGCGGGCAGAGTGCGGGGTCGGCGCAGCGCGAACAGGTGATCGCGCGCATCGGGAAGATCCGGGCGCCAGCCATAACGGCGAACTTGGCGTTTTGCGGGCATTGGGTGTTCCTAGTGGCGCCGCTCAACCAGGCGGTCGAGCTTCGATTCGATGCGATCCAGTTTGTCTTGCGCGCCATCCTGCTTTGTCTCGACACGCGCGAGTCGCTCGGAAACCCCCGGCGCCAACGCCATCGCCGCTTCGAGGTTGCGCATCCGCACTTCGTTGGAACCGACGTACGCAGACGCGACAGCAATGAACGTTATCGTCTGAATGGCAATCGCGAGCAGCGTTGCGATCGGCAGGCGCCGGTCATAGACCCAGTGATCGGTGTGCGGTCCATCGTCCATGATTATTTCCTGCATAGCGCAATCCAAGCGGCGTTATGCTGCTTGATCTGCAAAACGGTTTCGGCCGTGTCTTTGCTCGACCATGTGATCGGAGAGAACGCGCCGCACGCGACGCCGTTCGTGACGGTGCGGTTAGTCGCGCTGGAATTCGTCGGGGTTATGCACCCGGCTAGGGCCGTCGCCAGGATCAGCGGCGACAGCATCACGAGCGGCTTTCGCTTTCGCGATTTCGGCATTGATCGTCTCCTGCAACGAAGCGAGCACGGCGCGCTCGGCTTCCGTCTTCGCCTTCTCGCGCGCAACCCACGCCACAAATTGCGACGTAAGCTGAAGCGCGAGAAGGGCGGCTTTGATCCAGTCCATTATGATGCCGGCGGCGACTTGCCGAGCGTGGCCTGCGGATTGGTGCGGAAGTAGATGCCGAGCGCGACAACAAAGAACACGATCACGTCTTTAACGGATAGCGGGGCGCCGCCTGCCTGAGTCGCCGCGCCGGCGATCGCGTCAGCGATGGAATTCGGATCGGCGGTGATCCCGCCGCGTGCAAGCAGGTAGGCGATGAGCCCGCCGATTAGCGTGGTGTTGGTGCGCGACTTGAGAAAGTCGAAATAGCTCACGACCCACTGTAGTACGTTTTTCATCGGTCTTCTCCTTGGGTTGAAAATAATCAGGCCATGATTTCGCAGCACTGGCCGCATGCATTCTTCGTGGTGACGGTCGGCGAGCCGCCGCCAGAGGCCAGCGTCTTGTGCTGTAGTTTGTAAACGAGCGACGACGCGCTCGCCGGATCGTCCAGTTTCTTGAAAGCGAATCCGCCGGACCAGGCGTTCGCGCCGCTGGCGCTGTCGGTGTTGCCGCGCAGATAATCGGTGACGCTGATCTCGGTGGAGTCGCGCAGCACGGCGGCGGTATAATAGCTGATCTGCCCCGACTGCGCCGCGACGGCGCCAACCCAGGCCAGGTCAACCTCAACCTGATTTGCCGCGCTGGTGGGCTGGATGGTGATCGTCGCCCCGCTCACGTCGGCGAGCGACGTGCTGGTTGATGTTTGCGCCGTGGTCGGATCGAGCCGCACGCGCTGCACTACGTCGCCAGGCAGCTTGTCGCCAACGCCGAGGAGTTTGACACATGTCGGACCGCCGGCCCACGTTCCGACCGCAGCGAGGCCGCTTTCCCACGTGGCGTAGGCCACCGGAACGTAAGGCTTCGCCGACACGGCGGTCCCGGTGTACCACGTGCCCACCGCGTCGGCCGCACCTGCGCCGCCTTCGGCTGTACTTGTGCCGATTAGCGTGCTGCCGCCGAGCGGAAAAATGTAAGTCGGCGCCTTGCAATTGATCACGCCAAGGCGCGCTGTGCCGGCGTCGTTGAAAACGCCAATCCAGACGCGAAACGCCTTGTTGTTTGTCGGCACGCCTAGCGTTGAGCCGCTGCTGACCGTGAGGCTGAGCGCGGCGGTCAGTTCAAGAATGGTCGGCAGACCATTGGTCAGCGTCGCCAGCACGTACACCTTGTTCGTCGCGCTGGGGTCGTTGCCGTCATAACCCTTGACCGCGAACGTCACCGCATTGCTCGCCACCGAGACGGCGATATAGCCGTTGATGATCCCGCTCTGCGGCGAGGTGAACTTCGCAGCCAGAGCGGTCATGTCCAGCAACCACGACGCACCGCTGGATGCGACAACCACGTCGCCCTTGTCGCCATCGGTCAGCGCGCCAGAATCGGCCCAACTCGGCACGCCGCCGGCAAGCTGCATCACCTGGCCGTCAGTGCCCTTGGGCAGAAGCGCCCACGCCCCGCCGGTGCGGTAAAGGGTGTCGCCGTTCGCCGCTGTGCCGGCCCAGTCAAGCAGTTGTGAGACGGTGACTTCTTCCGGCACGCCCGCGGCGGCGGTGTTGCGGCCAATCACACGCTTCGTCGCGCTGACGTTCGCCAGCTTCGCCAGCGTGATCACGCCGTCGGCGAAGTCGCCGATGACCAGCGTCGAGCCGCCCTTAATCAGCTTGCCGGTCGTACCGTCGAACCGGACCAGCGCGGAATCGGTGGCGCTCGCCGGACCGACAACGCCGCCGTCGACGTTCGTCTGCGTGATGGTCCAGGCCGAGCCGACCGTGGCCTGGTTGCCGCTCGCCGTGCTGTCCGTTTTGCAGAGCAGCAGATCGCCGGCTTCAACGTTCGTGCCGGATGCGCCGCCGATCTTGCCAGCGACGCTGACGCGGTAGGTGTGGCCAGCGTCGGCCGCCGGATAGTTCGGATTCGCGGAGCAGTCGATGCTGCCCTTGAACACCATCGCGTCGGCCGCGGCGATGAGCTGATCGGCGTACGTCTTCGCCGCGGCGCTGGTCCAGAACTTCGACGCCGACGCGCTCGCGCCGGTGCCGTCCGTATCGATCGCTGCGCTGGCGATCTTGGCGAACGTAAGAGCGCCGTCTGGAATGGTCAGGCTAACCTGTCCGCCAGTGCTCCAGTCCCACGTGATGAAGCTGGAATCTGTGGCGACGCGTTCAGCGCTGAGCGCGCTATGCGCCGTTTTGACGATGTAGATGGCCTCTTCCGGCGCAAGGCCCGCGCGCTGCCATGCGCCGGCGATCCGCGCGTAGAATAACCCCTCATCGCTGCGGAACACCATCATCCCGTTGACCGGCGTCGGGTCCGTCGTCGGGAACGCGGTGGCGCTGCCGTGGCACAGCAGGAAATCCGTGCGCGTCACGAGGTGCGCGCGTCCGGTGTTCGCCCCTTCGCTGGACGGAACGTCAGGCCAGATGGTTGGCATCAGTAAAGCTCCAGATCGTGAGAGGCGTGCGGCGTGCCGCTGACGGGGTTGGGGCAACGCAGCGATGTGCGGCCGTGGATGGCTGTGGTGTTCGTTTTCACGAGGTTGGCGTTGCCGCCGCGAATTTCAAAGTCGTCGCAGTTCGAGATATCGAGCGTTGAGCAGGAGATTCGCGAAATGTTGAATTGCGTGGAGTTCGTGTCGGATGCGCCGCCGCCGCCGATAAACACCGTCGCGCCGTCAGGCGTGCCGAGGCCCTGGTATTGGCCGAAATTCGAGATATCGAACTGCACCATGTTCCAGAGCAAGGAACCGTTCAGCGCGTCGAAGAACTGGCAGGTGTTGAGCGAACCGACGCGAATCCCCTGCGGATGCGTGCGCAGAGAGCCGTTGAGATAGAGGCTCCAATCCCAGCACGGATCGAACGTCATCGCCCACGCGCCGGACGCGAAGCTGGTGGTGAGGAAATCCTGATAGGTGTGGATCGTCACCTGCGTGTCGCTGGTGCGCGCAGTGATAATTCCCCAGCCAGTGCCGTAGATGCTGCTGGCGCACGCCCGCACGCGCGTCTTGCCGATCTGGATCGCGCCGGTGGTGAAGGGGGCGCCGCCGGAAGCGGTGACCGTGACCGATGAGCCGGTCGTGGCGCTGAGCGATATCGAGCAGCCTGGCGCGCTGATCGTCGAGCCCATCGAGGAGCAATAGAGATCGCGCAGAAACATCTGATCCGGCTGCACCGCCGAATCGCCCTGCATGACGATCGTGTAGCCGCCGTAAGTGCCAACCCCTTTATGGATCGCGAATCCGTCCATGCCGCCATTGTTGAAGCCGCTGGCGCCGTCGAACGTGAACGCCTGGCCGTTGTGGCGAATATCGAAGATCGTGGACGCCGAGCCGTCGCCGTGCAGGCGAATGCCGTTGAACGGGTCCATCTGCGTGTCGTTGCGATAGAGCCCGGCCGGGACTTCAAGGTGACGGCGCGCAAGGCTGATGCACGCGGCGCGCGCGGCATTCATTGTTGCGGTTTGGTCGGTTGCGCCGGAATTGTCGTAGCCGGCGAAGCCCTGCACGCTGAGCGATACGCGCTGCATGATCTGGACCAGCGGCAACGCGACAGCGCCGGCCGCGCCATACTTGACGTTCGGCTGGACCATGCCGCCGACCAGCCGGCACACGTTGCCCTGGCAGATGAACTCGGCGCGCGGGTAGGACGCGGTCAGGGTGATCGAGACGCCGCCGCAATCGATCCCGGCGCCGTCCGTGATGACGATATCGGATGCGCCGCGCTGGACGGTGAAGCGGTGGTTTTCGTGAATGTCGTCGAACGCGGTGATCGGCGTCGTGCCGGCTGTGACGAACCATGCGCCGTGTCCGACGCTGGGCGTGGCGTCGCCGCTGGTGAAGTTCTGCGTGATCGCCGACGCCACCAGCAGCCAGCGGCCGTTGCCTGACGCCGCCGCGCCAGTGGAAGGCCGGAAGACGCTGACGTTGTCGTGCGTGGCCGAAGACGACGCAGACCATGCCACGGTGAAGGCGCGGCTATCGCCCGCGGCCGACCGGCCCAGCACTTCGGCGCGCTGGCCGTCATCAACCTGCGCCGCTGCATCCATCGCGCGCAGCAGCGCTATCGTGTCGAATGCGAATACGGTTTCGAGCGCTGACGGAAGGCGCTTCCACGCCGAGCCGTTGTAGCGGAACGTCGCGACCAGATCGGTACGGAAGCAGCGCTGGCCCGCGACTGGCGCCGGGCTGGTGGGGAACGATGTGCCGGAAAAATCGCTACGGTTGGCGTCGTCCCGCGCAATGATTTTCGGCCGGCTTGCCGAGCGCGCCTCGGCTTCCGGGATGTCCTCGTAAGTTTGCGACAAGGTTCAGTAGCCTTTGGCCGCGTAGGCGAAGACCGACGCAATCGGCGTAGTGCGATCGGCCGCGTCGAGCGCGCGAACGTGAAAGCCGGTCTTGGTCAAGCTGGTGATCTCTATGAATGCGCGCGCGCCGCCGCCGCGTTGGTTCGCGACAACGGCAGGCACGATTGAAAAGGTGCGGGCAAAATCGACATCGAGCCCGGTGTCCGGGATGGAGATATTGTCCACGCCGTCGAGCACGTCAGGCACATCGACCAGCACGGTTGCGGCGCTGATCGCGAGCGCCTGGCCGGATTGGTTCGGCGCGCCGAGACGCAGCCAGAAGTAAGCCGACGTGATCCGGTAATCGCCGGCATAGAACGGGCGGAACGGCGCAAAGCCGGTCGCGCTTTTCATGGCGATGGTGCCGACCGCAGCGACGGCAGGCGCCGCGCTGTCATGCACTTCGACTTCCGCAAAGCGGCCCGGCGCCGGCGCCCATGCCGGCCCGACGTTGAGCAACATGGTTTCCCACGTCCAGCCCAGCGCCGCTAAATCGTCCCAGGTGTATCCGAGCGTATCCAGATCGTCCCAGGTCAGCGGCGTGTAGACCGCAGCCGAGCCGACGCTGAACTGATCCCACGCCTGCGCTGCGACCGTTACCGTGCCGCGCTGCACCGTTGTGCGGTTGGCGCTCGCCACGAGCAGGGCGCGCACGCCGCCGCTCTGATAGATCGCCACGATCATCGGATCGTCGGCGACGATTTCAAACGGTACGGCGATCTCGTTGGCGAGGTCGTCGGTCAGTTTCAGCGCGGCTTCGCTGGCGTCATACCAGAGCGCCATCCAATGCCCGCCAAGTCCGCCTTCCGCGAACGCCGCCAGCGTACAATCGGCCGCAGGCGTTTCGGTAGGCCGGTATTCAAAGAGGAACGAGCACACCGCCGGCACTTCGACGTTGACCGCGCACCAGCCGCCGTCTTCCAGTTCGACGCCCTGGTCGATCCGGCACGGCCCGTAACTGACGTTGCCGACGTTCGCGTCGATGCCGCCGAACAGCGCCTCGCCGCTATCGTGAAACGGCCAGGCGCCGGTCAGCGTCGAGGGCAGATCGGCTTCGTTGGTCGAAATGAACGCGTCGAGTTGCGCCAGCCCCGGATCGTCGAGGATCGGCGTCCACGGATCGTTGTCGCCGGTCCACGGCGAATCGTCTGCCCATGTCGGATCGCTTGAAACGAGCGCGCTGGCGCGCGTCAGGATCGAGCAGCGAGCATAGAACTCGTCGATGAGATCGATGCGGTCGAAATAATGCCCCACCGGCTCCAGCACGCCGGTCGTGATGTAATCCAGCTCCAGCGGCAGATCGGGCCCGGCGGCCGTCATGTGGAACTTGATGCCGGGCCAACCGTCCGCCTCGAAATCCTGCGTTATGATTTCGTTGCGTTCCGGCGGCGCCGGCTGGCGCGCCACGCTGAGATAGGCGTTCGCGCTGTAGAGGCCCGCCGCGGTATGCGCCTTGATCCAGAACAGCGCGTCGGCTTCGCGGCGCATCGGCACGGTCAGCGTCGCCGTCGTTCCCTGCACCTTGGGCTGGGGAATGCCGCTGCCCCAATCCAGGCCGGTGCGAATCTCATAATCGAGCGCGCCATCGACGCCGGTCCAGGTGAAGCGGATCAGATCGCCGGCCGGGTACGCTTGGAACGATTCAACGTCGCCGGGCGCGATAACCTGCGTCGTGACCGTCGCGCTCACGTCGGATGAGCGCCCGTTGCGGTCGATCGCGCGCACAAAAAACGTGACGGCCAGCGCCGTTGCGATCGGCGCGAAGATCGAGGTCGAGCCCCACCGCGCATCCACCACCGTCGCCTCCGCCCACGCCGTGGCCGGGTCGGTGCTCATCCGCACGTCGTAGCCGACCACGTCGGGGCGGCTGTGCTGGTCCCAGGTCAGCGTTGCACCGGCCGGCGTCGGCGTGGCGGCGAGGCCAGTGACGGGGCCGAGCAGCAACACGTCGGTGCGGATCGGCCGCCATGCGCTGACCAGCACATCGCGCTGCGGATCGGCGACGGGTATGAGGCGGACCTCATAATCCGTCTCGAAATCCAGGTCCGCTTTCAGCAATCCGCCGGGCGGGGCGAGTAGCTGATCGCCGACGAACGACGTGCGCTGCGCGGTCGAGCGTCCTTCATCGTCGGTCAGTTCAGAACCGGCGGCGCGCACTTCCGCAATCACGCCGCGCAGGCCAAGCTCCAGCGGCGGGGTCCAGCTTACATAGATCACCGGCCATGGCGCTCGCGGCGGGCCCGTCGCGGTCGTCGTGGTTACGATGATCCCGTCCAGATCGAGCGGTTCAGGCGCGCCTGCCGGCAGATAGGCCGGGTTCTGCGCTTCGAGTTCGTCGGTAGTGCAGTCCCAGGAATAGACCGCTGTGTTTATTTCGCGCAGCGCCAAGGCGGTGCGCATGTCGGCGCCGTGCGAAACGCCTTCGCAGCGGAACGTCTTGGTCGCGCCGGCGAAATGGCGCGCGCTGGTCCACTGAACCCAGTCGCCTTCCTCCAGCGCCATATACGCCGGCCCGAGCACTACCGCCGCCGTGTGCATCAGCCGGGCCATGCGGCGCTGAATTTCAGCAATGCGCTGGGCCTGCGTCTGCACGGTCACGAACGGCAGATCGACCGTAGTGGGCCGCTCTTCGCCGTCGCTGGCGATATCGGCGGCGCTGCGCCGCATCGGCGCGCTGCCTTCCTGCCAGAGCGCGTCGGGGTCAACGAACTTTGCGACCACCGAATTGACCAACTGGTCGCGCGGTACTTTCGCCCGCAGACGCTTGGGCGCGCCGATCACCAGATCGTCGTCGGTAAACGTTGCGGAGATCGGCTCGGCGGCGCAGCCGGTGACTGCTATCGCAGCGGCCCGGCGCACCAGGTCGCCGGCCATCGCGTCGGCGAATTTATTCTGAACGTCGATCCACGGCTCGTCGGCCTTGACCTCGCAGCCGACCGTGTAGCGCGCGTCGGTAAAGCCGTCGCGCCGGTATACGCTCTCGTCGCACAAATTGGCGCGCGCGAAGATCAGTTCGGGCGGGGCTTCGACGGCGCTCTTGCCAGGCCCCACCATCAGTTGCGAGCCGCCGGCGCCGTCCAGCGTCCACACGCCGCGTTCGTGATTGTAGCGGCAGATTTCCGCGTTGTCGGTGTATTCGTAACTCTCCAGCACGCCCCAGCGGTGCGAGCCGGAGCCGCCGGGAACGGAAGAGTCCTTGCGCGGGTCGTACCACTTGCCGCCCTTGACTACCCATTTGAACGTCGGCCGCCCGCTTTTCCAAATCTGCTCGCTGATGTGGTAACGCACCCACACCGCCGTCACGCCGGTCATGCGGTCGCTGGTTGTCCATCGCCCATCGCTACTGCTGATGATGATGTCTGGTAGCTGCACGAAGCCGCCCGGCACGGCGCCGCGCACGAGCTGGATTTCAAGCGTGTCCTGCGCGTAGCCCCATGTCGTCGTGTCGGTGAAACCGGGCTGAATGCCGTCGCCTGGCCAGGGATAGAACGTGTCCCCGATGTAATAGCCGACCAGCTCTTCGATATCGTGATCGCAGAGGCCGATAACGAGCGCTTCCCACTCGTAATCGCCGCCAAAATTGTACGCGTCGATCAGATAGCCGCCGACCGTCGCCTTGCCAAAAATCGCGCGGCGCGGCGCTTCGCCGATGCTCAGCGAAAGCACGTCTGCTTGGCGCGACGCTACCGTCTCGGCGCCGGCCTTCGGCTTCTTCGGGCCGAACAACTTGTTCGCGGCCCACGACGCAGCCGCGGTTAGTCCAACCTCGATAACGGCGGCGGCGATAGCTGCCGCTGTGCCGGTGAACCCTATGGCGCCGGCAATCCACGCCGCGAGCGGCGCGGCCTGCGCAGCCGTCGCGGTCAGCGCCCAGAGCGCCGCCGCTATCGCGATAACCTTCTTCATCGGGTCTTAGCCGACCCGCCAGGCGCCCACGGCGAGCCCGCGCGGCACGCGCACCAGGCCGTTCAGGCCGGGCGCCACCAGCATTTCGCCTTCGACAATCGCCACGCTGGGCCGCCCTTCAATTTCGACCAGCGCCACGTCGCCGCGGTGCGCCATCGCCACGCCGACGCGCGCGAAACGTTCATCCAGATGGCTTTCAAGAGTTTGTTCGTTCAGCAGCCGCGTTGCGCCGCGCGCGCTGCGATAGCGGCGGCGCAGGGCGCGCATCGGATCGTCGCCGGTCAGCGCCAGCACCGCGCCGGCGGCGAAGCTGCAACAATCGTTCGGCCCCCACGCGAAGGCCACCGCTTCCCGGCCATTGATGTACGCGGCCAGACGTTCCGGCCAATCGGCGCGGCGCATCAAAAAAGCCACGCGCCATAATCTGGATTAGGGCCAGGATCGCTGACCGAGGTGACGCCGCCGTTGAGGCTGGTTACGGCGGCGGCCGGACGCTTGCCCCAATAAAGCGTCTGCTGCCCCGCAACGCTGATATGTTTCATCGTCCCGTCAGACGCGCCGCCCAGCACCCGCTGATCCGTGTCGCTGGCGATACGGGCGCCCTTGCGCGACATATCGAGGAACGGGCCTTCAACGGCGATTTCCAGCGTGGCGTCGCCGCCAATCGTTTCGACCTGTTCGATCGTATCGACGCGCCCGCGCAGCCACACGCTGGCGTAGATCAGGTTGACGCCGTTGGCGTCGAAGATCAGCCGCCAGATTGTCACCGGCTTCTGATGATAGTCCTCATCCTCGATCGAGGCGGCGATGTCGGGATCAAGCGCCGATACTGTTAAGGTGAGGCCGTCTGCGGCGCCGCCAACCTGTCCCTCTATCGGCGTGATCAGCGCGCGGGCGCCGATGCCGGTGAACACGTTGGCGTTGATCGTCAGCGGGCCGTAGCCGGACCAGAACCGCCACGTCTGGCTGAACTCGAACTGCGCCGCGCCCGCGATTACCGGATCGCCCGACGCGAGCCGGGCGATGGCGTCCTCGCTGAGCGTCTTCACTTAAGCCTCTAGATGCTGACGCGCCTTGAATGTGATCGAGTGCGCGCGGTTGTTCTGATTGGTCACCTGCGGCGGTTCGATCAGGCGCATCAGGCAATCGGGCCGCAGGACGTTGGCGACGGCGAATCCAGAAACGAGCGTCGGCACGACCGGCTCGACATTCCATGATCCCGTGCCGCCGCTGTTCGCCGCGGCTGTTTCCAGCACGCGGTGCAGGCTGCGTTTCGTCGTGTCCCAATAGAACCCGATGTAATCGCCGACCGTCAGCAGGAAGTTCGCCGGCATGCCGCCCATGCCGATCACGTCGCGAGCGCCGTTGAGCGTGGTGGTGATCGCAGTGCCGTCGAACGTGCCGGTCGTGGCGCGGGGCAGGGCGAGCATTTGCGCTTCTGTGTAGGCGAGCGGAAACGGCCGGCGGGAATCGCGACCGTAGAACAAGCGCCCCGAGCCGCGCAGCGAAGCCAGCCATGCGCCCCATTCCGCGCCGCGCGTGCGGCCCAGCGTCTCGACGCGGTAGTTCGCAAGCCAGCGCGACGGGCCCAGCGACACGCTCGGGCCCTGTCCGCCGGCCAGCGGCACAGACACGTCCTGCGGTTCCGGGTCGAACGATTCAGCCAGAAAGCGCGAGTCCGGGAACGCGCGCGGGTAGGTGATGGTCATGCGATGCGGCGCCGTTGCGCGTCGCGCATGACGGCAAGGATTTGAGCGGGGCGGCCGGCTTCCATGCGCGCCGCTTCCGCGCGAAACTGCGCGATCTCCTCGCCGGTGCCTTTGAAATTGTAGGTATTGCCCTGCACAATCACGTTCGCCGATGCGCCACGCGGAATTGTGATCTGCGGCAGGCTCGGGAAAATCGTTCCCGGCGTCTTGGGCATAAACCATTCGCTGTTCGGCGTGTTCTCGTTCACCCGGTAGAACATGCCGGGAGAGACGGGACCGCCGCCCGCGCGACCGCCGCCGAAGTGCAGGTTTGAACCCCCACCGCCACCGCCGCCAAACAGGGCGCCGACAACCCCGCTGATGATTCCGCCGCCGTTGCTGTCGTTTTTCCCGACGCTGCCCCAATCGATGGCGAATATGCCATCGACGAAGCGGTCGAGGCTCCGATCCAGCGCGCGGGTCAGTGCGCCTTGCAGCTTGTCCCGAAACGCTTCGTCCCAATCGCCCGTCTCGAACGCCTGATGCAGAGCGCCTTTGATGTCGTCGCGGATTTCGTCGTAGCGAAACGGCTTCTGCAATTCCTCGTCGCGGGTGGCGCGCGCCGCTTCGGCTTCCTTCTTTGCGCGAAACGCGCCGCGCTGGATTTGTTCGTCCGTGGCTCCGGCCGCCTCTTTCATGAGGACGATGGCTTCGGTCGCATCGCCCGTGCGGCGCGCAAGTTCGACCAGGCCGTCTATGTACGCCCGGACGCCATCGCTCTCGCGCCCAAGGCCGGCGAGGATGCCGCTGTCGATCAGTTCCTTCAGCTCGGTCAGTTCGGCGCGCAGGTTTGCCGATGCGCCCTCGGCGCGGTCCGCGAACTCAGTGGCCCGGTCGAGACGCGCCTGATCGGTTTTGCCGGCGTCCACCTGAAGCTGCGCGATACGCTCGGCGCTGACTTCCTGTTCGGCCATCGCGCGCGCGGTGTCTTCGGTCAGCTTGGAATCTGCCGCGCGGTACGCCGCGGTGCGCTTGGCGATTTCGGCCTGATCTTCGTAAAGCTGGAGCAGGAATTGATCGTCGTGGATGCGCGCGAGGTTTAGTTCGTGCTCGCGTTGCAATTCTTCGACCGTGGCGTGGCTTGCCTTGGATGATCCGCCAGTGTCGCCTTTGCCCTTGCCTGTGCCATCTGGCGGATCGAGGTCGAGATTAATATCGACCGTGGGCAAGAACTTTTCGCTAAACTCCGCCCGTAGCGCCTTGATGACTTCGCGGGCGTGGGCAACTTGCGCCCGCACGACCTGGTCCCCAGGGCCGGTGAACCCGCCGAATCGCGGGTCGCTCGGATCAGCGTTTGCCGCATCGCTTTCTATCTCGCGCGCTGCCAGCGTAGCTTCAGCGCGTTTCAGTCTGGCTTCGGCCAGCACAATTTCGTTCCGCGCCGTGTCGATGAGCTGCTGTTTGGTTTCTTTCAGCTTCTTTGCCTGTCCGCCCTCGGCCGTGGCGAGCTGCTCGTTAACCTCATTAAGTTTTTCCAATGCCGGCTTCAGCCGCTCCGCGGCTTCGCGCTTCGCGTCCATCTGCTTGCCGGCTTCGGACGATTTCAGCGCCATGTAGGCGATGCCGGCGCCAAGCGCGATTACGGCCAGGCCGATAGGGCCGCCGAAAAACGCCATCCCGGCGCCCAGCGCGCGCATCGCGGTCGCGCCGCCAGCCGCTGCTACCTGCATCGCGGTCAGTCCCGCGGTGACGGCGGCGATATTTGTTGCGAGTAGCGATACGCCGCCCACTACCGCTGCGCCCGCTAGCCCGCCCAGCAGCACCGTGCCCGCCACCACGGCGGCTTCCGCGAAGTCGTCGAGGTTCTCTGCGACGTGGTTGATCACATCGACGAGGCCTTTGGTGGCCCCGGTCGCTTCGTTGGTTTGCCCGACATATTGCGTCAGGCGCGTTTCGAGGTTGGTGAAGGCAGAGCCGACGCTGGTGTTCGTCGCCTTGAACGCCGCGTCGATTTGCGGCTTGACCTTGAGGAACGCCTTGATGACGCGGTCGCTGGTCAGTTCGCCGGCCGCGGCCAGCTTTTTAAGCTGCGCCGTGCCGACGCCGAATTCTTCGGCGATTGCCTTTGTGAGGATTTGGGAGTTTTCGCGCAAGGAGCGGAATTCGTCGCCCTGCAACACGCCGGAACCAAGCGCCTGGCCGAGTTGAAGCACAACGGATGACGCCTGTGCCGCGCTGGCGCCGCCAAGCTGGATCGCCTTATTTACCGTCTCGACGACCTTGAGCCGCTTTTCCTCGCTGATATTTAGCCCGTCCTGCGCGCGCAGGATCGTGCTGTAGAGATCGACGGTGGAGGAATAGGCGGTATTCGTGCGAACCGCCATGTCGGCAAGCTCTGCCTGCTTCGACGCAACGGCGGCGCCATTAACGCCCAAACCGCGCAGCTTGTTGCCGGCGTTCGTCCACGCGTCGGCGAGCTTCGTGGCGTCCCGAACAATCGCGCCTACGCCAATCGCCGCAATGGCGAGCTTCACGTTCTGCGCCATCGTCGTGTACGACTTGCTGACTTTCGACGCCGATTGATTGAAGCGCCGCTCCATCGCCGCAAGCTGGCGGTCAGAATTGCGCTGCGCCTGATCAAGCTGGCGCTGCATGCCCGCAGCATTGGCCTCCATCAGAACGACGAGGCGTTCGACTTCGGTTGCCATCAGTTCAGATATCCAAGGTTTTTGAGAACAGCGTCGAACTCGTCGGCGTCAGGGGCTTCGACTTCCGGTTCGCCGCCTTGCGAGCGCGAGTAGCCGTCAACGGCGGCGGAAAATTCCCAGATGCTCAGTCGATCGATGACGCGGGCGTCCCATCCAAGGACGGCGCCGGCGGCGTAGATTTGCGCGAAGTCGATGCGCTCATCCGCCTCGCTTTCCGGTTCTGCTTTTTTTTTGATTGCTCGCCCGGCGGGCCGGTGAGCGCGTGCAGCAGAATCGCCTGCGCCAGCGGCAAGTTTTCCAGCAGTGGTCGGGCTTCGATGAAATCGGTGATCAGCCGGCGGATGTCTTCTAGACTAATCGCGCCGCCACCGATCAGGCCCCAGCGAATCGTCTCGACAATGTCGTCGATGCGCCAGGAGCCATCGGCGAAACGCCGCACGATCTGCTGCGGCCCGGAATCCAGCTTGTTCTGCAGGCCGCGAAGTTCGCCAATGGCTAGTTTAAAAGCGTACTTGCCATCGGCGAACGGCGCGATGAGCGGCGGCGTTGGCGGCGCGTTGCGGAGAGATTCAAGCGCAGCTTCCAACGCCGGCGAGGAAAGACCGGCGCCGTTCATCAGGCGTTATCCGTCCAGGTGATCGCGCCGCTGCTCACCAGCGTGATCGAGCACTGAACCTTCTCGCCGATATTGCCGTTTTCTTCGTATTGAGTGAGGTGGAATTCACCCTCCCAATAGCCGCCGCCATTAGCGCCGGTGACGTTCTTCTTGACGCGCACGGTTTTTGTGTCGGCGCTCTTGAACCAGTCAAAGAAGGTTTCGGAATCCGTGGCGTTGAGCGTGCCCGCGCCGGTGACGCCAGCGCTGAGCGACTTCTTGTCAACCTCGGTCCACTGGATCGCGTCGGGATCGTCGCAATCTGGCACGTTCGCCGAATTGGTTTCCGCCGAGAATTGAATCCCGCGCGACGAATTGATCAGACACGGATGCGCGAAGGTTTCCGGCGAACCGCCATCCCCGACAAGGATCAGGAGCTGCGAGCCCTTGACCGTTTTTGCTTGCGCCATGTGTGTTTACTCCAAACGAAAAAGCCCCGCCGGTGAGGGCGGGGCGTGGTTGCGCGCGGGCTGTGAGGTCAGGCCGGCTCTAGAAGGAATCGGTGCGTGTAAACGCCGTGCGCGGTGAGGCCGTCAGGGTCTGTTAGGATGCGCACGTCGCGAAACTGGCTGACCACGACGCGCTGGCCTTCGACAGCGAGCGTCGCGGAAAGCGCTTCGCGGATCGCGCCGCAGATCAACTTGGCCTCGACCTTGCCGACCGCGCGGCTCCACACATGGATTGTGCAGAACACTTCCGAGCCTGCGAGACATTCGCCGTCATCCTCGCCGTCGTTGAGCGTTTGATCCTCGCCGACCTGGATATACGGAAACACGGCAGGGTTGGGGATGCTGTCGTACACGCGCGGGGTTGCGCCACGGAATTGTTCGATCAGCTCCGGCCCAGCCCTCAGAGCGGCGACAATCGCCTTCTGGAGAGCCGGGCCGGGGTCGATCATACTTAGGCCGAACGACCAATAATCGCGATGCTGTAGCTGGCCGAAGCGCCGGCGGCATTGGCGATCTTGAGATCGTCGGCTGAAGTTGCTGTGACCGCCCAGCCGGCCGGTGCGTAGTGCATGGAGAAGCCGCCGGGCTTGAGGATTTCGGTATCCGTCGCCGTGCCGAACCACAGCAGGCATTCCGCCGTCGCGTTGCCGATCGTTAAATTCGTGGTGTTTGCTGGGTCGGACACGATTAGGACCGCGCAAACTTCAGCCATCGTCAGCGTGGCGCCGAGCGCGTTCGCCAGCACGCCGGCAAGGTCGAGGTCTTCCGTCGTGTTCGACGCCAACGTGCGCGTGTCGATAAACGCAAGGTCGGCTTGCGTGTTGCCGGTGCCGTTCAGCAGTTCGGCGACCTTCTCCACCGACTGGCGCACCGTCGCGCTGCCGCCGTCCGGCGCCGTCGTCTCGATGATCGAGATCGCCGCGCTGATATTCGTCTTGAGGCTCATCACTTGCTCCTAAAAAATCACTGCTGCTTCGCGATGCTCTGCGCGCCCTTTTTCGATGCGCGGCGGATGCGCGCCTTTGCGTTTTTCTTTTCGAGGCGGTATCCTGGAAAGAAAAAAGCCTGAGCGGCCGTGCCGGGGTGGGCTGCGCCCTTGAACTTGCCGCCCGCTGTGTGCGGGCTCGTGCCGAACTCGACGAGATGCGCGTACCGCACCTTCGTGTTTCCGGCGCTGATGCGAACCTTAAGGCTTAAGTCGCCTGAAAAATTCTTGCTGCCAGCCATAACTCCGAAGCTGATGCCGCCCTGGCTGTACGCCGTCTTTTGCGCGTCGCCCCATGTCCATGTGATCGAGTCGCGCAGATCGCCGGACTTAATCGGCGCCAGCGCCTTCTGTGATTTAACAACCTTGTCAGCCGCCGCCGCCATGCCGGCGCGCGTGGCTTCCACCATAGCCAGCGGCAGCGCCTTCAGCTTTCGCTTCAGCCTCGCCTTGTTCGAGAACTTCGCGGCCATGTCAGGTCGCGACGCCGCGTTCGACGATGAGCCGTATATGCGTGTCGGCGCGCGCCGGCTGCTTGACGTGGCGAATGTTCAGCACGCCGTCATTCGCCAGATCGATGAGGCGGTCATTCGGCGTGATCGCGCGCGTGATCGACGATGAGCGCAGCCACACTTCCTGCAAAGCATGGCCTTCCAGTTTAGCCGCCAGCACCGTCTCACCGGCGCCCAGAACGAATTCGGTTATCGCCGCGCGTAATTTGTTGCAGCCAGGAACGACGGCCCAATCGGTCAGCGGGTTGCCGTAAACGTCGCCGGCAGCCTCGAACCGCCGCTCGATCCGCACGCGGTCATTCAGCGTCGGTGTCTGACGGGGCATCAGGTTCTCGCTTTGGCGTGTCGATCTCGACCGCAGCGCCTGCAGCCACAGCCGCCGCGCCACATTCGCGCCGAACACTGCCGGAGAAGCCGGCGGGATAGGCGATAGTCACCCGGCGCTCGCGCGACGGCGTGTAATCGTAGGGACGCGAGAAACGGACCCACATCACGCATACAGCCGAAACGGGGCTAGCAGCTCTTGCGCCGGGGGCGGGGGATCGCCGGCCGCTGGCGCGCCGCCCGGCGCGTCGTACCAGTCTTTGACCATGATCAGGATCGCCTGCTTGATCGCAGCGGGCAGAGCGTTGGTGGCATAACCCGCTGTGTATGCGATGCGCACCGCGCCTGGACGGCAATACAGGCCGGGATAGGTGAAGGCGCTGGTGAATACGAGTGCGCCGCCGTCTACAAAATAGAGCGACGGATTGACTGTCTGGGTCGCATTGGCGGTGTCGAAATACGTGACGGCCGTTACCGCATCGTCGGCAATCGGGCCGCAGGGCAGAGGCAGGGGGCGGAGGGGCCACTCTGGCCGATCGAGCCGCAAGCCTTGCTGAACAACGCTCCGACCCAGCCACCCCGCAGGCGGCGTTAGCCATGACCGCGCTGTTTCGATCAAAGCCGTGATCAGCGTGTCGTCGTCGGCGTGATCGACCCGCAGGTGCGCCTTGGCTTCATCCAGACTCACCGGCAAGCCGGTCGGCGGCGTTACGACGACGATGGCGTCCATCGTTAGAGCGGCGCGCTCGCGCCACCCTTGCTCAAACCAACGACGGGCGCCGCCGGCTCGTCTATCTCCGGCGCCGGGCCCGCAGTGTCATAGGCGACGGCGCGGCGAATCCAGCGGTCGGCGTGTTCCTTGCCGAATTTGTAGCGCTTGCCTTCACGATAGGTCGGGCCCTTGGCGCGCCCGCCATTCTCGAATTGCACGCTGCGCAGGAACTCAACTTCCACGACCGGCTCATCGCCCTTGCGGAACGTCACGTTGCTCGTCTGTGCTGCTCGCGGCGCGGGTTGTGGCGCGGGCGGCGGGGCAGATGTCGTAGCCTGCACGTCGGCTTTATTTTCAGCCATGGTTCACCTTGGGAAGTGGGGAAAATGTGCGCGCCAGTTGTGCGGCGGCGCGCGCCCCGCTCTTGCTTAGTTCGCGATGGGCGAGAGTTGCGCCGCGATGCCGGAGTGCTTCGGGCCATAGAGGATATAGACCGCGCCAGCCAGTTCTGCGCCCGCCGAACCCGTGTCAGGAATTTCCAGCCGCAAGCAGTCGAAGCCGTTGGCCTGGTCGAGGTCTTCGGCCTTCACGTCTACGGCGATGATGCCTGACTTTTCCGCCGACGTGTCGTCGGTGTAGGTGCCGGCGGCGGCTTGCGTGTTGAGCGTCCATGCGCCCGGAACGGTAGTGGCGTGCAGCTTTGAATAGACGCGCGTGAACGTCAGGGCCTTGGAGTCGCTCTGGCTGTTTGTCACGTCCGTCGATTGCTTCAGCGTGAATATAGGATCGTCGCCCGCGGTGCCGGCTTTCTTGTGAAGCACGACGCAGCAGCCGGCATAGCCCTTGAGGCTGATCCAGATGCCGTTATTGGCGCCTGACTCCAAATCTACCGGTAGGATCGCTGGGTGAATGTTGGCGATTTCAGGATAGTCGCAGTTCAGTTGCTGCATGCCGAAAGCGCGGCCACTGGCGGCAATCACCGCCGCAAGGCTCATCGAAGCGAGCAGACGCTCGCGAGCAGGATTGCGGTTCATTTGGAATGGCTCCGAGAGAGGAAAAGAAAAAGCGGCTGACCGAGGCCCGCCGCCAGTTGTGCCGCTATGGGGGAGGATTAGCGGCTAGCCAGGGTCACGAACGGCGAGCGCGTATTCGAGCCGTCGCGCGGACTGATCGCGGCGCTCCACCACGGTTGCCCGCCGGCGCGCAGGATGAAGCGATATGCCGACAGGTTTTGGTCGAACCAGAGGTGGATCGACACCGCCGTCTGCAGGCCGCTCGCCTTGCGCACGGCGAGGTAGCTGGACATATCGACGAACATGATGTCGCCTAGATCGCCAACGGTTTCACACACTTCGTGCGGGATGACGGGGCGCCCGTAGAGATTCCCGTACGGCGAGCCAGACAGGCCGCCCGGCGGAATGTAAACCGGCTGGTTACCGATCGTCATGAGCGGCAGTTGCGGTTCAGCGTCGGGGTGGATCAGCCACACCGCGTTCGGGCGCAGATCAGCCGGCATGCGCGAGTACATCTTCACGACGTTCTGCGCATTGATCGTGTCGGTGGTCTGCGCGCTTTCCGCAGCTTGCGTCACGAGGCACGGCGCGTTCATGAAGCCGAGCGGCATGCCAACGCCATTCCCCCAAACCAGCGCATAGCTGAGCTTGAAGTCGATAACCTGCGGCGCCTTGCTTTCGATGTAGCCGCCGAGTGCGGCGGCGTCTTCGAGCAGCTCATTCGACACCGGCACGAGGCAGGACAGGCCGTAGAGTTTGGCGGTGACGCCCTCCAGTTTGGGCTTGCTCTGCGTGCGGGTGTCGCCTTCGCCTTCCCAATACGCCTGAATGCCGCTGGAACCCCACGGCGTCGTCATATCCGCCGGGAAGGTTATCGAGTTGCCGCTGAGCGGAATCGGATTGGTGCGGCCGAACAGCGAGTCCTGCGAGAGAACACGCTGCATGATGGTGGCGCGGAACTCCGGCGGGACGGCGAAACCGCCATCGGCGCCGACGCCCTCCGTCGCGATAGTGCTCGCGGCGGCGGCCTTGAGACGCGCATCGGTTCCTTGTCCGAGTTGAGACTGACGCACCTTCATGGCGAATTCGCCGAGCGTTTTAAACCCGAAGGTTTTCGAGTTCGCGGCGAGGGAGTCGAGATCGCGCGCCGCCGACCCTGCGGGGCGGAAGTTCGGATCGTCCACGTCCTCTTTCGAGCCAGGCGCGGTTTTGCGCCCGCTGGGCTTGTTCAGGCGCTCAGCCGCCGCGAGAAGTGTCAGGCGGCGCTCACTGTCCTCTTCGAGGCGTTCAAAGGCGCGCATGTTTTCCGCGACTTCGTCGGCCTCAGCTTTCGTAAGATCGCGCCCGTCGTCGGCGTCGGCGATAGCCTGAAGTTCTGCGCAGCGCGCGAGCAGCTTCTCTTGCTCTGCCTTGTTGGTAGCCAGGCGCTCGGCGTGGCTGTCTTCGCCCTTTGCATAGGCGAGTCCGGCGCTCGCCAGGATGGCGGCGACAGACATGGACGCGAGCAAGCCCGCGCGCAGGTTACGCGTGTTCATTTCGTACTCCTGATTGTTCAAGGATGCGGGCGGCTCAACCGGCCGGGATGCCCGCGCGTTTACCGTGCGGACTAGCCGCGGCCGGAACTCTGGCGCGCTGTCATTCGGGCGCGCATTTCATCGATCTTCTTTTGCGCGGCTTCGCGCAGGGGCCGATCGCCGTTATCAACGACCAGCTTTGGCGCTGGCGCTGGCGTGTCTTTGAAGCGTCCGGCTTGATGCGCCAGGGCGAGCCAGGCGGGCGCCGCTCGCGCGGCGATGGCGACGTTTTCGGCGACTTCATCAACAAGGCCGACCAGAGCGGCTTCCTTGCCGTTGAACCATGTTTCTGCGCGCATCCAGTCGCGAATTTTGTCCGCGCTCGCACCGCTTCGTTTCGCGTACAATTCCGCCATTGTGGCGCTCGTGGTGTCTACCCGATCTGCAACCGCCCGCAGTTCTTCGGCGTTGCCGATGGCGACTGTCCACGCATCGTGGATCATCAACTGCCCCGACTCGGACATGATGATTTTGTTTCCGGCCATCGCAATGACGGAGGCGATCGAAGCGGCGATGCCATCGATGTGCGTCGTTACTTCGGCGCCGTGGTCGATAAGTTGGCGGTGAATAGCCAGGCCGTCAAACACGTCCCCGCCGTAGCTGTTGATACGAACGTCTAACGTATCGACGGCGCCCATCGTCTTGAGTTCGTCGGCGAAGGCTTTCGCCGTGATGCCGTCGCCCCAGAAGCTGGCGCCGATATCGCCGTAAAGCAAAACCTCACCGGCCTTGCCTTTCGCCGAAAAGCGAATGTTCTTCATTGCGCATAGCTCCCTGCGCCGTTCGCCTTTTTGGGCGGCGGCGGCGGTGTGGCTGGTGGCGGATCGGCGCCAGCGCCGGAAACGTCTTTGTATTGCGACTGCTTCGTACGAACGTCGCCGCCCGCGAATGTGTTCATGTCCTCCAGGCGTAGAATGTCGTTCGGCGAGAACGCGCCCACGTCTGACATGGCTTTGTAGAATGCAGAGCGCGCCGCCATGTCGCCGCGCACAAGCGCGTTCGCATTCATCTTGGAGTATAGCCCGCCATGATTACGCGTGAGCAGCTTGCGGTCGGCCTCCTGTTCCAGCGGCACGATCCGCGGCAGCAGGCCGAACGTGAGAAAATCTTGCCCCTGCGCATCGATATTCGAGAACGTCGCGCGCTCAAGATCATAGGCCATGTGCGGCGGCACCCCGAACAAACGGCAGATTTCCAGCACCGTGAAGCGTCGCAAATCGATAAATTGCGCCTGCTCGAAATTCGCCTGAAATTCCTTCACGTCCATATCGTCGTCGAGGAAAATCGGCTTCCACGAGTTGGCCGTGCCCTGGTAATTCTTGCTGAAAAACTCCTTGATGTTTTTCAGTTGCTCGTCGCTGTACTTGCCCTTTTTCTTGATCAGAGCGCTGGGCCGCATTCCCTGCGAGAAGAATCGATCACTCGCCAGGTCCATCGCCAGCGGCGCGGCAATCGATCGCGCGCCTGCCTCAAGCACGCTCATACCGCGCACGCCGTCCAGCGATGTGCCCTTCATGTGAAACATATCACCGGCAGCAATCACGATAGATTGCCCGCCTGGCTGCTGAACTTTGTATGCCAGCTTCCCATTTGCGAGCCGGCCAGGCGTGACGCGACGGGCATCAATCGGCCATAGCGCGTATGGTGCCCCGCGCGCCGTTCGTTCGATCTCGGCGTAGCCGTTGCCGTGAGTCAGCGTCGAGACGGCAAGCTGCTTCTTGAAGTCGAACGCGGACATTTCCTCGTTCGCTTCGTGCAACAGCAACCATTCAACCGGGTTGTCGCCCTGGCGCTCGCTATTGTCACCGTCGCGCTTGAACACCTGCCAGGGCAGCATCGCGATAGTGTCGCTGAGCAGATTCACGCAGCGCCACACCGCCGCAACTTTCAGAGCTTCAGTGGGGTCATATAGGTTGACGCCAGCAACCGCGTTGCCGATTGTTACGACAGAATAACCGTCAACTGGCTGTGGTGTCGTGAGGCGGGCATAGGCGCGCGAAATCGCGCCGATGATTCCGCGAGCCTCTGACATAAGCCTTATCCTGCTAGAGCGCGCGCCAGCGCCTCCGTATCGTCGTAAATTGAGCCTGACTCTTCTGGATCGACGGCAACGGCTGCGCCGACCGCCATCGTGAGCGCAACGAGCGCATCGATGCGCGACTTGCCGGCCTTCTCTTTCGCAAATCGCCGGAGCCCGGCCGGCGATTCCAGAAACACAGCCGAGAAGGCGGCGTAACCAAGCAGCGGGTTGAACTGCACGCGAATGCGTTTTTCAAGGATCAGCGTTTCGAGCGCGTCTATGCTGGATGGCATGGACAGGCCGCTATCCTTGCTCCGGTTCCATCCTTGCGGATGCTGCACGATCGGCAAAGCCACGCCAGCATCGTCCAGATGCTGGACGAAGTTTCTGAAGTTCCATGTGTCGTAAGCGAGCGTATCGAGTTCAAACCGCTGCGCGATGTCCACCATCTCGCGCGAAACTTCATCCAGCCGGATGACCTTGCCGGCAAATACCTCTAGATGTTCTGTTTCCGCCCACTCGGCCCAATGCTGGCCGTCTTTCATCGCCAGTTCGTTGAGCGTGCCTTCCGGCAGATAGCCCTTCACAAACGCGGCGTATTTCGGCCGGCCTTCTTCATCGGCGCCGTCGTCGAACACCAGCGCGCGCGCCGTCATGTCGCGCGTGGCGGACAGATCGAGGCCGGCGACGCAGCGCTGCCCGGCATAATCTTCCAGCCGCAGGTCAGGGTCTTCGATCGCCTTCCAGGCTTCGCGCTCGATCCATGCCGTTTCGGCATCGGTCCAGACGCAGAAGTGCAGCCGCAGAATGCCGTTGCGTTTGCCCGGCAGATCGCGCGCCTGTTTCGCGACGCCCGCCAGATACTCCTCCGAGATCGTGACGTTGAGGAGCGGGTTCGCCTTGATCCAGCATGACGGATCGGCGAGCGGGTCGTCTCCATCGTCCAGCGCGCAAATGTAGCTGAACGTCGTGTCGTCTTCGATCTGCTGCGCCGCTACCGCCGCGGCGTGCTTGCGCTCTGCCCAGCAAACCGATTGCCGGTCAGTGCCGGAATTTGTGATCATCACCAGCAGCGGCTGGCGGCGGAACTTGAACCCGCGCTCCAGAATCTCGATCACCCCGCCGTCTGGGTGTTCGTGCAACTCGTCGCAGAGCGCGAAGTGCGGACGCGGGCCGGAACCTGTTTTTTTCGTTTCGCGCGACACCGGCCGGAAGAACGACTGGCTCTTGAGGTGCGCGAGATTGAATTCGCGGCCGGGCCCGCCGCTCGATGTTACGGCGCTGGCGAGGGCCGGAGAGCGCCCCACCATCGACACCGCGTCGCGAAACAAAATGCCGGCTTGCTCTTTCGTCGCGCCGGCCGAGTAAATCTGCGCGCCGGACTCGCCGTCAGCTACCAGCCCGTAAAGGCCAATCGCGCCGACCATCGGCGACTTGCCGTTGCCTTTGCCCTCTTCGATGTAGGCGCGGCGGAATCGCCGTGTGCCGTCCGCCCGCTTCCAACCGAACAGGCTCCCCAGGATAAACGCCTGACTGGGCTGCGGGTCGAACGGTTTGCCGTCGAACTGGCCCTCAGAAAGACGAAGCACCGACCGGCAGAATCGTAGAAAGCGATCCGCCGCGGTTAAATCCCAATAGAGGCCACGCTCGGCGCCGCGCTCCAGATCGTCGATGTGACGCGCGGCCGCGGCGCGCACATGCGGACCAGCGACGACCGCGCCGGTTTGCACCGCGCGCGCGTACTCCGTCGCCTCGTCGAACATGCGGCCCGGTGCTATTTCCCGGCCGGGCGCTTATCCAGGCCGGCGTTCGCCAAGAGTTCGGCGACGTCATCGACGTGAAGGCAGTCCACCATGCAGGCGTAATCGTTCACGGGCTGAATCGTGGCGATGTTGCCATTGCAGTAATCGTTGCCCGCCGTCGCGCTGTGCAGGACGCCAAACGCTACGACGCGCCCGCCCTCGACCTTAACGATCTTGTCGCCGTTCTTGGCCTCGCGGCCGTTCCGGTAATGCATTGTCGCTTCTCCTTAATTGATGAATTCAGAGGCCGGGTCGCGCGGTTCATCATCATCGCCGACGGCTTCGGGTTCGTTTTCCAGCGTGCGCAATCCCGCAAGCGAAACGCCGACGCGGGTGCGATCAGAGGGCGAGCCGCCGAAGCTGTTCAAAATCTGCCGGATCATGTTTTCGCGGGCGGCCGGAAAGTCCAGGCCCTTTGCATCCCGCTCGTCCATGTCGGCGCACAAGCGACATAGCAGCCGAAGCTGCATGCGATCAGACGCCGCAAGCCACGGATATTCGCCGACGAACACGGCCCAATACTCCTTCTGGGCATCCGGCATCCGCGCATAAGGCGCGCCGACCTTGGCCACCTTCGGGCGGGCGCGGTTTTCGTGGCGTCCGGGGTTTACAACAGTCGCCCCGGTTATCTCAGCGACATCCGCCGGCGTTCTCGGTTTTGCCATGGACTTTCAGTGGTTGGCAGCAACTTCACAATTGCAGATGTGAGAAATAGTGCAGCCACGCCGGTCCGGGCCGGAGAGCCCTAGAGTTCGGACTACCCCCCCTGCCTTGTGTCGAACACCAGATCGATGCAGTCGGTGAGCACGCCTTCGGCGCGGTCTATCTCGCGTTCAAACGCCGCGCGGTTGTGTGGCGCTGGTTCCTCGCCGTAGCGGCGGATGATGGCCTCACAGTCAGCGGCGAAGGCGTCAACGTCGCGCTGGTCGAGCACAATGCGAAGGCGCGGGAATAGCTGGGCCATGAGCCGCGCCTTCGTTCGTGGTGGTTTAGGCCGGCGGCGCTTCTGGCGTGTTGGCGGTGAGCGCGGCGGTGAGCTTGGCGCTCTGGGCCTGTACCGCGCTGTCAGCGGCGGCGACGGCGGCGGCGGCGGTCGCGTCATCGACGCCGGCCTGGGCCAGCGCTTCAGCGACGGCGGCAGCGACGACGGCGGGGATGCCGTTAATCGCGGCGACAGCGCTATCGACGACGGCGCCTTCAGCTTCGACATCGGCGGTGAGTTGAACGAGGGCGTCTGATACTTTGGACATGGCTGCTCCTTGCAGTTTGATGAGGGCGGCAATCGCCTTAACGATGCGGTCTTCGGCGTGACGGTCCACGCTGAGGCCATGGTGGTGAACGTCGATGCGGATATGCACTGCGCTCAGGCTCCCTTGGTGGTGGTCGGTGCAACCGGCCAGCCGTCCGGCCCGATGGTGAGGCGCGGCTTACCGCGCTCCATGCTCTGCTTGATCGACGAGTGGCAGGAGTGACACAGCGATTGCAGCCGCCCAGTGCTGAACGCTGTCCAGTTGCCGTTGTGCCGCTCGATGTGGTCGGCGGTGTTGGCCTCGACGCGCTCGCCGCGCTTCAGGTGAAACGCACACCACGGTTCGCGGCCTAGCTGTTCGGCCCGGCGTTTCAGCCAGAGCTTCGATTTGTACCAATTACGCCAAGCGTGGCGCTGATCTGGTGATGTGGGGGGCATGTGGACCGCTGCGCTGCGAACAGGGCGAGGCGGTGGGGTATCGTCCCGACGCAGCGGCCCCATGCTGAACCGGCCTCTACAGCGGAATAATACGGCTTGCGAGGGGGTGGCGTGAGAAAGGCGAACGTTAAAGCGAACCCTCAGGCATGGCGAAAAACGCCTTACGCATTGTTTCGTAATGGTAATTACGGCACGTCCAATCCGACTTTCCAACCACGCTTGCAATCGCGCGCCAGCCGCCGAATGCCGGCAGGCCGCTTGCCATCCACCATTCCTGCTTTGCGCGCATGGCGATGATCATGCGGGTTTCGCGCTCGACGCCGTTGAGCAGGGCGAGCAGGGGCAGGCATTCGGTCACCTGGCGCGGCGTTGGCGTGAAGTCCGGCGGGGTGAGCAGGCGGCGCGCTATGTCGGCGTCGCTGCGCATGCTGACCTCGTTGCCCCAATCCCACCATGTGTGCCGATAGGCGGGCCAGGTGGAGAAAAACCCCTTCGGCCCATCGCCGGGCAGGCAGTTCACCGTCAGGCAGGCGGCGTGCATGCGGTCGATGAATTCGGCCATCGCGGCAGCGTCGATGCGCGCCGATTGCGGTTTTGCGGTTGCGGCGATCATGGCGCCACCTCTTCGCTGAGCGCCGCGATGTTCGCCGCGTGGCGCGCTTCTTTCACCGGATCAAGCAAAGGCCGCTTCGGTTTGCGCAAGATCGCCAGCGCCTCGCGCAACACACGCAGCCCTTCGGCCGGGTCGGCGTCGATCGCTGGCTCCGGCGCCGCGCGCAGCATGTGGTCAACGAGGCGCAGGCGGCAGAGCCGGGCGGTGAACACCGGATTCGCCAGCGCCAGCACTTCGCCCGGTATTTTCGGCGGAAACGGCCGGTTTTCCGCCGCCCATTGCAGCACCGCGGCTTGCAGCACGTCGTTTGGCAAATGGCCGAGCACGTGCAGCCAGATTTTCGCCTGCGCTTCGTTCAGGGAATCGCCAGCGTCACTCTGGGTGTAAAAGTTCAAAAGCAGGTTCACCGCGTCCCTGATCTGCTTCGGGCTCGCCGGTTTCAGCGCCGCTTCGATCTTCGGGCGCAGCGAGCGCAACAGCGCGTCCGACAGGCCCGCTGGACGGTTCCTGCGGTCCTCCAGGTCCATCCACTGCATCCGCGCCGCCTGCGCCAATAACGCGGTCCCAGGCAGCGAGGCGAGCATCGGCAGCGGCTCGGTTACGGTCGGCGGCGTTCGGGCGGCTGGCGCCGTTGCCGGCGCCGTTGAGAGGGCGTTCATGGGGGGCTCCTTCGCGGTGTTCGGAAATTTTCAGCCAGCCGCGCTCGCTGGCGAAATAGTCGAGGTCCATGACCCAGCCTCGGCCATTGCAGCCGGCCAGCCACGCAATCCCCGCGGCGCGCTGTAGCTGCGCGTCCCAGCCGCGCAACCCGCCATCGGCCTTGAGCCGGGCGATGATCGCGGTGCTGCGCTGTTTGTTCAGCTTCGTCGCGGTTTTCCATCCGGCCTGTGCGGCGGCTTTGTTGAATTCGTCGAACGCCGCTTTGATCGGATCGCAGCCAGGCAGGGACTCTGAACGAAGTGAAGAGTCTTCCTTGTTATGTACTGTAATGTCTTGTCTTGTTATAGAGCGGACATCCGGCGGACGTTTCCGTTTGTCCGGCGGACGTTTTGCGGACGTTTTGCGGACGGGCGCATTTTTCTCCGCTTTCGCTTGGCGCGCTTGACGTTTTCGCTCCGCATCGGCGGTTCGTTCTGCGGCCTTTTCCTGCTTTCTGGTCCATGTTTCGAGCGCAATTTCCGCTAAAGTCGCATGATACCAGCGGCCGTCGCTGCACAATTTCCACGCCGCCATGATTTCTGATTTGGCTGTCCGCCACGCGTCCAGGTCGCGTCCGAAGGACGCTTTTGCAGCGAGGAAGACATCGTTATCAGGAAGCGAAGCTGCCGGGATTTGCTCCCATGCAACGGCCCATAAATCGACGCTGCGCGACCGGGCCAGATCACTCGCCGCATTCCAGAAGTCGGAATTGCGCAGACGGCGGTGTTTGAACGGAAACCACTCCTGGTCCGACACGTCGCAGTCTGGCGGGGTGAGCGGCGCTGGAGCGGTCATGGCCGCTCACCGACAGGAAACGCGCCCACATAGTAGGGCACTGAGTCGGGGCATTGCGCTGCGAACGCCTCAGCCTCCGCTTTGCTCGCGTAAATCTTGCAATGCTCGCGAAACGGCGTGTAGGGCGGCGGCGGCGGTATCTCCTGAGAGCAAAATGTGCATATGCACCGCAATACGACGCCTGTGTAATCGTGCATCCACCAGTTCACCCACATCACAGCGTCGAGGGTGGATGCGGCGGGCTTTTCATCAAGCACCGTGATCATGTCCGCACCCCCAACGGCTCATTCGGAAACGCCTCCGCATCCTCCTTTAGGATCGTCTGCACCACGTCGAGCGAAAGCCCGGTGTAATGCGCTATCTGGCGCGGTGAATTGCCCTGATCCGCCAGGTGCAGGACGTGCAAGTCCCGAGAGACTCTCGGGACGATCGGCGCGGTGCGTTCAGGCATTGCCCGCCTCCGGCGCCATCGCCTCGCGGATGATCGCTTTGTCTGCAGCGCCGATGTACCAGCCGCGCTTCATGAGGCAATAAAGTCCAACGCCGAGTTGCGCGGATAGGATTGCGCGAAGTCTGGTGATGTAGACGTCTATAATTTTGCTATCAGGTTCATCGTCGCGGCCGCCGTAGAGCGCGGCCATGAGCCGGGCGCGGCTTACGATGTCGTGTCTGAGAAGCTGGGCCAGGATGACCTCCTCGCTCGGCGGCAGGCGCCACGCCGCTGGGAACGGCGTGGGCGGGCGCAATTCCCGTTTCAGGTAGGCGAGTTCTTCTTCCAGCGCAGCGAAGCGCTCGGCGCATGCGGGGCAGGGGATCATGCTGCGTCCTTCCGCTCGAACTTGCTGGTTTCGTTGCCCCACACGGTCCAGCCTGGGCGTTCCTCGCGCGCGAACAGTTCCAGATACGGGCCGGCGACGAGAGCCTCGATGCGCGCATGCGTTTCGTCGGGCTTTCGGCTGTGTTCACGGCGCGGCGCGATGATCAGCTTGCGAACCGCCGCCGACAGGCGTTTCGGCTTGCCGCGCGTGAACAGCAGACACAGTTCCGGGTTTGCGCGCGTCCAATAGCCGGTCCCGATCGGGAAGCGCTTGTTATCCGGGTCGGCATGCAGCTTGTGGCGCCCGCTCGTTATGCGGCGTTCTTTTGCCCACACAAAGCCGATTGTCTTGAACGTGAACCCCCACGCCACGCCTAGCGCGAGGGCATCCGGCACCATGGGATCGACCGTCCACAGAAACAGAACGGCGTCGCGGGCGGCGATGCCAGCCACAGGCAGCGTGGCGATCTCTTCCAGGCTCATCGTCTCGTAGTGCCGAGCCGGATTGTTAGTCCGCGATTCCGCGCGTGTAGCAGGCCCATCAGGACAGCGCCCGCGGCCCAGGGCGGAAAAGGTTTTGAAGCGCCACGGCGGATCAGCGAGGATCGCGCCGAACGGCCCTGCAGGGAGGTTCATCAGCGCCACCCGCCTGAGAAAGTGCTTGGCGGCGTCAGCGTGAAATCCGGCGGCAGTCCGCCCTCCGCAATCCATGCGCGATCTGCCGGCGTCAGCGGCTCGCCATAGCGGTCCACCTTGCGCGCGCCGGTGATATCGTTTTGCCGGTACTCGGCCCAGCACGTGTGCCATGGGCCCGGCCCAACGCGGCGCAACACCACATGCCAGGCGAACCATGATTGCACGCGCCGAATAAGTCGTTCGATCATGGTTCGCGCCTCGCTTCGTAATGCTCTTGCCGCAGCGCATCAGCCACACGCTCGATGTTGTGATGCTCGGCCATCAACTCGGCTGCGCGATCGACGGTCTTGCGCATCAGGGGCAGCCCGGCCTCCTTCACGGCTCGCCTGGCGATGGTTCGTTTGCTGGCGGCGGACATTTTTGCGCGTACGGCTGGATCGGCCCACGCCGCTTTGCTGGCGGCGGACATTTTTGCGCGTACGGCTGGATCGGCCAACGCCGCTTTGCTGGCGGCGGACATTTTTGCGCGTACGGCTGGATCGGCCAACGCCGCTTTGCGGGCGGCGGACATTTTTGCGCGTACGGCTGGATCGGCCCACGCCGCTTTGCGGGCGGCGGACATTTTTGCGCGTACGGCTGGATCGGCCCACGCCGCTTTGCTGGCGGCGGACGCGTTAAAGACGTGCGCAGTCTTCTTAAGCGCCGCGTATAGCGTGTTGTAACTCACCCCGCACAGCCGGGACGCCTCCATGGGCGCGACGTTGTGAGGCGGCTCGGCAAGCACGAGCGCAACGGCGCGGGCCACATCAGGATTTCGTTTCATGCTGCAATCCCCGCTGCTTCGCGCCATTCGGTAATGCGCCGCTCGTGCAGTCTGACGCCTTCGCGCACGGCCTTGGGCGAGCAATGCAGCCAGCGCGCAATCGTGCTGGCGCTGAACTCCTTCTGTGTGTAGAGGCGCCACATCAGCGCATGGCGTGCGAGCGTCGCGGTTTGCGTGGTCCGGCGCGCGGACCGCACCGCGCGCGGACGCACGCCGTAATGGCAGGCCATGAACCTGATCTCGGTGGCGATCTGAAACACCGGTATGGCGCCGAAGGGGATGATCTCTGCGGTCATGCGCCGAGCCATCTGTCAGAGACCGCCCTCACCTGTGCTCTGACGAATGCGTCAGACACAGAGCGCAGGCTGCGCAGGCGATATCTCGTCTTGGCGCATTCATACTCGGCCCCGAGCGCATCGGCTTGCGTCAGGTAGATCGGCTGCTGCATCGCGCGCTTAATATTCGCCAATGCGCGATTGAACTCTGCGAGCGTCATGCCAGCTCATCCAGCTTGGCGCGGCCCGCCGCTGTTATTGTCGTCTCGCGCACGCGGCTAAGCCCAAAAGACTTGCCAGGCTCGCCCGCGATAAAGCCCGAGCGATACAGCGACCACGCCGCAGCTTTTAACAGCGGATCATCCAATGGGATTTTGCGCTTGCGTTCCGCGCAGCAGCGCAGAAGCTCGATTTCCAACTCTGTCATGCCTGCGCCGCCATTTCAGCACGCCGGGCCGCCACCTGTAGCGGGTCATAGAAGGCCAGTTGTTCCGGCGCCTGACACGCCACGGTCCACCAGAAACAGGCGAACGCATCGGCCTGGTGATCGTCGGCGGGCGTCACGCCAGCGCGCCGGCATGCGGCTATCGTTTCGTGTTTATCGCATCGCCCTTTGCCGACGAAATGCGAACGCACCGTCATCAGGTTGCACTCGGCGACTTCGAGTTTCATTTTGTGCGCGATGAGTTCGATCACGCACGGCAGGCCGATCACGCGCCGGCATGCGTTCATGTTGGAGAGTAATTTCGGCCCGACGAACGGCGCCTCGAACACCAGAATGTCAGGCTGGCCTTCGATGATCGCGCTGGTCAGCAGGCGCTCGAACTCGGCGAAGAACGCGCCGACTTCGGCGCCCTGGCCTTCCGGCAGACGCCATGTGTCGAGATAGGGCATGTGGCCGGCGCGGGCATAAGCCACGCCGGTCACCGTGCCCGGATCGAGCGCGAGGATTTTCACCGCCAGCGCTCGCGCCTAGTTCAGCGCCGCCGCTGCGCCGGCGCCGTCGCCGTCAAACAAACCCGGCTGCACGGTCAGCCCCATGATGTCGCGGTAGTGGTCGAAATGGACGAGGAACTCGCTGCGCGCGGCGTCTTCCATGCGCGCCAGCTTGGCCGCCAGCTTCATCGCGCCGCGGTGAATGTTGTCGCGCTCCTCGGCGCTCTTCACCAGTTCGCCGATATCGCCGTTGATCTTCGCGCCCTTGGCCTTGAGCGCGTTCAGCGCGTCGATATGGGCGGTCACCGTGTCGTGATCGGGCAGGCCGCGCTCTTCGGCGTCTTCGACCGGCGCGGCGCGCGGCGCCTTCGCCAGCTTGGAATTGGCCTTCGGGCCCATGCGTTTCGCCATATGCGTGCTCCTGTGGTTAGCTCCGGCGCGGTTTGCGGGGAGGGGTGGATGACGGACGATGAGTTTTTCCGGGACGCTTCGGGCGCGCGGATTGGGGCTGTGATGCTGCACGGGTTTCGCGCTGGGTTGTTTCCTGGCCCGGCGGTGGCGCTGAAGGTCGAGACCTACGCTTCGCTTGAGGATTTGCTCGCGCGGCGTGGCGCTGCCGTTCAGATTTTGTCGATGCCGGTGGAGTTGGCTCAACAACTGTCACGCGAATTAGGAAAAGCGGCGCTGGCTGGGGTTGGCGGCCTGCCCGGCGAGCCAAGCAATTAGCCGGCTCAGGGGTCAGGAAGACGTAGCTGGCGGCGACATAGGCCTCGCCCATCCAGCGGCCCGCGCGAGGCGCGCCAATGCCTCCATTAGGGGAAGTCCTCCCGCGCCGATATGGTTCGCGACCCGCCATGCGCGCAGAAAGGGATGAAGTTTCATCCATACGTCAAGACGAAATATCGACCATTCCACAGAAACGCGCTGTGGGGTTCTTTTGGCCGGTGTCAACGATTGAGCAAAAAATTCGCGCGGCTACAGCGGCCAAGGGCTTGACGGTCGCGGCTTTGCTGCGAAAGGCGAAGGTGGGCCCATCGTTCCTTAAAGACTTGAAAGCAAACCCAAGCCAGCGACCACGCGTCGATACGCTCGGTCGCATCGCTTCAGTTCTAGAAGTCCCGCTGGAGCAACTGATCGGCGAGCGCAAGCCGGCCAGCGCCACCACGACGATTGACTTTCCGCCAGAACCGATTCGCATCGGCCAGTTGCGTAAGAGCGGCCATGACGCCGAAGACGTGCGCGTTGCAGAGCTGGATATTCGGCTCAGCGCCGGGCCGGGCGCCATCGTAAGCGGTATCGGCCCGGCGGACGTGCGCCGGTATTGGACGCTGCCGCGCTCCTTCGTACAGACGCTGAGCCTCGACGAAGAGCATATGGCGTTCGTCGAGGTGGTCGGGAATAGCATGTACCCGACGCTCTGGCCGGGCGACATGGTGCTGCTTGACCTGCGCGCGAACCAGCCAGGCGGCGCGAAAAACATCTATGCGGCATGGGATAGCGACGCCACCGTTTGCAAGCGTCTCGAACCTATCCCTGATCCGCCGCGGCTGCGGTTCATTTCCGACAACCCCGACGTGCCGGCCTACGAAATTCCGGAAGAGTGGACGCGCGTCATCGGGCGCGTCGTGTGGTTTGCCCGCCAAATATAAAAACGGAGGGGCTAATGAAGTACGGGACGGCCCGGCATCGACCGGATGGCGAATGGGTGCAGTTTGAGGCTCTGCTCAAAGTCGCCGGCGTTCAATATCGCAAGGAAAACGTGCGGCAATGGGCAGAAGCGGTGCGAAATGCAGAGGCCGCGAATGCGCACTACGGCGTAGAACTGAGCCGCAACCGCTGGAATTGGTTCGACCCCAACGCCATCAAGGTTCTGGGCGTTGCGTCGGGCCAGCGCTGGTTTATTGGCTATGTTCCCGCGCCCGTAGCCCGCGACATAACTAACGAACTCTACAAGCAGAACCTGCCTGTCTCAGCGGAGTTGTACTCAATCTACCAGAGCCACGATTTCTACGACGTGAATATCCTGATATTGGCCCCGCCCGGACAAAGCAGGAAGGCCCGCGATAACCGCCACGCTGGGCCGCGCTAAATGGCCTCCGCGCGCGTGTCGCCGTTGACGCCGCTCTTAAATCAAACCTGTGAGCGTTCGCTATTAAAGCGTTCGCTCGTTGCGGCTAACGTGCTGTTCCGCACGGAGAAATTGAAGGGACGAAAAATCATCTAAGCCGGGATTGACCAGACGATTAATCATCCCTTAACCTGCTTCCACGTTGGAGGCGGGCATGACGGAACAAACCACACAGAACATCGACGCGGGCGCTGCGGCGGCGCCGTCCGGGCAGCCCTGGGCTTACGGCATTCGCACCTGCGGGCCCGGCGGCAAAGCGTACAACGGGTACGAATGGCCGCTCACCGTGGGCGAAATCGCCCGGGCGCCCGACTGGAAACCCACGGCTGCTTGCGGCAACGGCCTGCACATCAACCCGTTCGGCATGGGCGACTGGTTGCTTCTGTCGAACGCATCCGATGCGGTCTGGCTGCTCGTAAAATACGACCCCGGCGAAGCGGTCGCGCTCGACGGCAAGGTCAAAGTCCCGTGGGCGATCGTTGAGCAGGTCGGCTCGCGGAGCACGATCGGCGGCATGATGGCTGCGCTCGCGGCCCATCGCACTGCCCACATCAAGACCCTTTTGCAGAAACCCGCGGAGCCGAGCACGACCGGCAACGACGCGCACAGCAGCACGACCGGCGACGGCGCGCACAGCAGCACGACCGGCAACCGCGCGCACAGCAGCACGACCGGCGACGACGCGCACAGCAGCACGACCGGCGACGGCGCGCGCAGCAGCACGACCGGCGACGGCGCGCACAGCAGCACGACCGGCTACGGCGCGCACAGCAGCACGACCGGCTACGGCGCGCACAGCAGCACGACCGGCTACGGCGCGCACAGCAGCACGACCGGCTACGGCGCGCACAGCAGCACGACCGGCAACCGCGCGCACAGCAGCACGACCGGCTACGGCGCGCACAGCAGCACGACCGGCTACGGCGCGCACAGCAGCACGACCGGCTACGGCGCGCACAGCAGCACGACCGGCGACGACGCGCACAGCAGCACGAAAGGGACTAGCGGCATCGCCTCGGCGCTCGGCATTGATGGCCGCGCCAAAGCGGGCGTCAACGGCGCGATTTTTCTGAGTGAGTGGAAGCAGAACGCCAGCAACCACCGCTGGGAACTCGTCGGCGTATTCGCGTCGATGGTCGGCCAGCACGGCATCGAGCCGGACACGTTCTATACATTGCGCGACGGCGTCCCGGTGAAAGCAGAGGAGGCCGCCTGATGGACGCACCCGCGAATTTCCTGCGCCTGGAAGGCGTCGGCGCAGATGAATGCAAGCGCCTCACCGAACTTGCGATCTCGGTACGGGTATGGGCCGCCGACATTCCGGCGCAGACATACGCCTTTCAACACCTGTTGGCCCGCGATGTATTCGCGGCAGCGACGGAGCTTGGCCTGGCGCTTAACGCGATCGACAAGCTGACGGCTTTCGCCGTGCAAATCCGCACGCCGGCGCCTGCCGCTGCGCCCAGCGCGAAGGTCGTCGCGATGATCCATCCGGCGCCGACCGATTACGAAAAGCCGACGCTGACAATTCTGGAGCCGGCCGATGCGTGAATATGTTCAGGTGCGCTTCAAGCCCGGCGATGCGAAAACCTATTGCTACCACAATGACGGCGCGCCGCTGCATGTTGGCGCGCGCGTCCGGGTCGAAACCCGCGACGGGATCAAGACGGTCGATGTGGTCGATGTCGGCTATGACTCGCCGCCCTACGGCACAAAGGAAGTGCTTGGCGCCGCCGAACCTTTGGGGCGGCGAGTATGAGCGATCTCATCATTCATGATGACGGCGTATACGTCGGCCTGCCGATGCACGACTATCTGGCGGACCCGGCGCTCGGCTCATCGTCGATCAAGAAGCTCGCCGCCAATCCGCCCGATGCGATGTGGGAGCGTCCCGGCAATCCGCTGTGGGACGAGCCGGAAAGCCAGGCGCGGGCGCTCGGCACGCTGATACACGTCGCGGTGCTGGACGGCATTAAGGCGTTTGACGCGCAGTTCACGTGCGAGCCGGATCGCGCGGCATACCCCGGCGCGCTGGAGACGAACGACGATCTGAAGAACTGGATGCGTGAGAACGGGGTTAAGCCGTTGACCGGCGCCAAGGCGGAGTTGATCGAGCGGATTAAGGCGTCTGGCCTTGTTGAGCCGCCGATCTGGGCGGACATTGTAGCGCAAACGATCGGAGGCCGTACGGCGATCAGCGCGAAGGCGGACCGCTACGTGCGCCTGGTGCAGTCCCTCGTAAGCACAGCGCCTGACATGGCGGCACTATTCTCTGGCGGACTTGCCGAAGTCAGCCTGTTCTGGACAATCGAGCACAACGGCAAGCGCATCCGCTGTAAGGCGCGCCCCGATTACCTGCGCGCCGATGGCATCGCGGACCTCAAAAAGTTCGGCCAGGCCCCGCGGTTCGGGCGCGACCTGCAAAGCCACTTGCAAAGCGAAGCCGCGAACTACGGTTATCCGGTTCAGGCCGTATGGCATTTGCGCGGACTTGCAGCACTGCATGACGCGCCGATGGTCAGCGCGTCCAGTCAGGCGCTGTGCGATCTGACCGCCGAACTGGTCATGGCGCCTGGTGAGCGCGGCTTTACATGGGTGTTTGTCCGCACGCCTGGCGCGCCATGCGCCATGGCTCTGGACTTCGCGCGCGCCGACGCGTTCGGAAATCCTGATCCGGCATGGGAGCACGCCGAGAGCGTGATCGCGAAGGCGCTCGACAATTACGTCGAATATAGCACCCGCTTCGGCGACGGGCTGTGGCTTCGTGTTGAGCCGCGCCGGCCCTGCGCGTCGCATTGTTGGCCGCTCTGGATGCAGAGCGAAGATAACGCGGAGATCACGGTATGACGTGGATGCCGATAGAATCCGCGCCGTCGTGCGGTCGCTTCCTCGTTTACGGCGGAACGTGGGTGGGCGATTGGTCCGGCGATCACGATGCGACAATCACTCTTGTTCATCGCCTCGATAGTGGCGACTTCGATGTTGCGGATACTGAATACTATGCGCCGCACATAGTTAAGCCAACGCATTGGGCCCCTTTGCCGACCGCGCCGGGAGCGGGCGAATGAGCGCCGATCTCAGTCACGCCATCATCGCGAAGAGCGACCAACTGAACAGTGACGATCTGATCGCCGGGCCGATCACGATCACCATCACGAAAGTGACAGTGAAGCCGGGCGATCAGCCCGTTTCGATCCATTACGAAGACGACGCGGGCAAGCCCTACAAGCCCTGCAAATCCATGTGCAAGCTGCTGGCCCATGTCTGGGGGCCGGACGGAAACAAATATGCAGGCCGGCGGCTGACGCTCTATCGCGATCCGCGCGTGAAGTGGGGCGGTATGGAGGTCGGTGGAATCCGCATCAGCCACATGAGTCACATCAGCGACGACGCCACCCTCGCGCTGACCGTCACGCGCGGCAACAAAAAACCATTTACCGTGAAGCCGCTGCAAACCAGACAGAACCCGGCTGCAAAGCCGGCAGACGCTCGGTTGGTCACCGAGTCCCACGGCGAAGCGGGGGGCGCTGGCGTCGAACTCCCCGCACCAGAACAGAATCGGACCCAAGCAGCCAGCCCGCTTCAAGGGTCCGAAGAAGCGGGCGCGTCGGTTCCGGCAGTCGCCGGCGCGCCCGCGGATTTTCCCGGCGACCGCAAAGAGCCGGAAGCGTTTGTGTATCGTCTAACCACCAGCGCCGGTCGCACGCACACGATGACGGACGGCGCGAAATGGGCCGACACACTCTGCAAATGGTTCGCGGACGATGAGGCGGACGCGCAGACGGTTTGGACAGTCAACCAGGAACACATCAAGGCGGCGTTTGCCGCGCCAGATCGCAGCCACGCCGAGCGTGTGGCCGCCGCATGGAGGGAAGCGCCGTGAATGCCGTCGCTCTGTCGTTTTTTGTTTCCGGCGTGTTTGCAGGCGTTGCGTTGACGATGCTCTGCGTGCCGGCGCCGCCGAAGCCGCCGGCCACGGTTGGCGATATCGCAGTGTTTGCACGCAGCGCGCCCCAGGGCGCGGTTTCCTGCACCGAGGAGAGCGGCGTTCTGCTCTGCGTGGACGCCGCCGCTTTCATGCACGCCGAGCCGAAGTCTCTGCTGAAGGATGGTGAGCTTTGAGCGGGTCGTCCCATAATTGCGACTGCGTGAAGCGGTTGCGCGAAGCCTGCGTCGAAACCGGCAAGGCGATCGACGCGGCGCTGGAGGATTTCGGCCTCGCCCTGGTTCACGGTGGCGCAGCGGAGGCGATTGAGAAACACGCGCACCGTCTGCGGGCGGCGCGGCTCAAGATCGCGGTTAGTGAAGTAGAGGAGAGTATAGCGTCATGAACAGCATCATCGGAAAAACCATCACCGACAGCATTACCGGATTTTGCGGCGTCGTTATTGGGCGCGTCGAATATATCACCGGCTGTAATCAACTACTCGTACAGCCGCCGTGCGACAAAAGACCGTAAGATGGTCGAGAGCGCGTGGTTCGACGAACAGCGCTGCACGCCAACCGATGCCCCAGCGGTCACACTCGATAATGGGCGGACCCCCGGCGCCGATCGGCCCGCGCCCCGCATATGACCATTCCGCCATGACCGCGCTCAACGCGGCGCGCAAGGAAGCCTACAGGGAGCTTGGGGCATGAAGCTTACACTATCGCTAAAGACGCTCGACGGCACGCTCAGCATCCGCCGCGAGAACGACTGCTTCGTCGTCGGCATCGCACGCGACGACCGCATCAAGCCGCTGGAGTTTCCGCCGCTGCGCCCATCCAGCGCCGCCGCTTTGCGCACGATCATCGACGACGCACTGGAAGCCGAAGCCAAGGAGAACGAGCCATGCATCGCGTAACCGTGATTCTGGAGGAGACGGCTAGGCATTTCGGACTGACCAAGGCGGCGCTGTTGCAGCGGACGCACAAGCGCAGCATCGCCCGCCCGCGGCAGATCGCGATGTGGCTCGCACGACATCACACATCATGCTCCCTCCCCGACATTGCGGCCCGTCTTGGCGGCTTCCATCACACATCGATTCTTTATGGCATTGAGAAAATCGACGAGTTGCAAAGAACCGATCCCGATATCGCCGATGCGCTGCGCGCGATCGGCAGGGCGTGCCGCGACCGTGAAGACGGCGCCGGGGAGTCCGTAGCCCGACGCGCCTTCGTGCCGATCCGCAACTTTTCTATTGGCAGGCGCCGCGTGTTCGCCATGGCGCCGCTGCTTCTCACGCAGGCCGAGGCGGCTGCCGTCGCGCGCATGACGCATTGGTCTGCGTTGGCCAAGGCGGCTGATGTTTGACCATGGGTGAAGTAACCGGCATTGGCTGGACGGATCACACTTGGATCGCTGCGGGATCAATGCGTCGCCGCCAAGACGATTTTCTTTTTCAAGCAATGGGGCGGTCGCACGCCGAAAGCCAACGGCAAACTCCTCGATGGCCGCGAGCATTGCGAAAGGCCCATCCCATGACCACGAAGGACGCGGCGGCTGAGCGCCAAGCCCTAGCGCGCGGCGATATCGCCACCAGCGGCTACATGCAGTTATGCGATTACACGCGGCGCGAACCGAAGCCTGGCGCTGAGACGACGGCGCAGGCGGTTGCGCGGTATTTCGATGAACCGCCGGCGCCGAAGTGATGGCAATCGACCTTTTCTGCGGCCTTGGCGGCTGGACCGAAGGCCTGCTTGCTGAGGGCTATCGCTGCATCGGGTTCGATATTGAACAGCACGCTTACGGCGGCGAGCGCTATCCCGGCCAGCTTGTGATTCAGGACGTGAGGACGCTGCACGGGGCGCAGTTCAAAGACGCCGCGCTGATCGTCGCGAGCCCGCCGTGCCAGGAGTTTTCATACATGGCGATGCCGTGGCGGCGGGCCAAGCAGATCGCGCGGGCGTTACGCGGGCAGGATGAGTTTCCCGAAGGTTACACCGGCTCACGTACGGTTGCGGAACTGACGGCGCTGTTCGATGCGTGCTTCCGTATCCAACGGGAGGCAAGCGCAGCGGCAGGGCGTAAAATCCCGCTGCTGGTCGAGAACGTGCGCGGCGCCGTGCCGTGGGTCGGCGCCGCGCGCTGGAACTTCGGCAGCTACTATCTTTGGGGCGATGTGCCGGCGCTGATGCCGCAAACGCTGGCGGCGCAGAAATTCAACCCGGACGGAACGGCACACGGCACAGAATCGTGGTTCGCAATCGCCAACAGCAAGAATCGCGGCGCGCACAAAAACCCCGGCTTCCGCTTCGACGGTTCAGGCCGCAGCTTTCAGAGCGAGAGTGTGGCGCGCCACGTTGAGGGCGTGAAGCAGCCCGGCATTGGCGGCGCGCGCAACAACGGCAAAGGCGATGCGTGGTTTCAGGACGGCGCCGCGGCGCACGGTTCCAAATCCCCCGCCCGCAAAGCCGCGTCCGCCCGCATAGCCAAGATACCGTTCGCGCTCTCGGCCTGGATCGGACGAACCTACAAGCCCGTGGAGCAAGCAGCATAATCGCTGGAGAAAACCGTGAGTGCTGATCCGATGAATGAAGAAATCGAACGGCTGACCCGGACGCCGACCGTGGAATCGCCGACGGAGCAGAGGGCGCGATGTGCACGTTGGGCGATGCTGGCCTACGCGCGGCTTTCCGCCTCTGGTGTCACAGCCTTTGAGATGGCGGTGGCGACCGAACGCGAGCCGCATTGGTGGCGCGATCTGTCGTTTGTGCTCACCGACCGGCCGATCGCATGACCGCGCGCGGCTACGCCACCAAGGCCGCGTCTAAACGCATAGGCGAGTGCGCCAGGGCGGCAGGCATCGAGCCGCACGCCATGGTGTTCCGGCCGGACGGAACGGTGATTGTGCTTGACGCCGCCGCAGCGAACGACATGGCTTTGGCTGAGGATGGCGATCTGGAGGCCGGCTATGAGCAATGGGAAAAGGGCGAGACCGCCAGGCGTGCGCGTAGTGGTAAAGCGGCGGCCGGGAAAACTTGACCGAGAATATCACTTCCTCGGATTCCATGCCGGCGCGCCATCGATCACCACCGACCCGCTGACCGCCGAATACATCGAGCCGTACAGCGCGGCTTATTACGCCCGCCTTGCCGCTATGAAGGACGATGCGCCCGGCGCGCCGGCGGCGAACACCGTGGCGTTCGCGCTCACCGAATACCGGCGTGAACGCGTCGAGACGATGAAGAAGGATCACCGCACCGCGACGCTGCACTACGTTGAGCTGATACGGGAGAAGTGGGGCTCGCTGCCGATCCGGTTGCTTGAGGCCAAGCTGTTCCGCCGCAAGCTGATCGCGTGGCGCGACGACATGAAAGCCAAACCGCGCGCCGCCGACTATGCGCTATCGACGATGAAGGCGTTTCTCGATTGGCTGATTGACCGGGGCGATATCGGGATCAACCGCGCTGCGCGCATCGGGAAGCTGCACAGCGCCGACCGGGCGAACATCACCATCGATGAGGGGGAGTTGGCGCGCCAGCGGGCGGCGGCCTCGACGGAGGCGGGCGACGCCTTCCTCGTGCTGGCCCGCACCGCGCTGCGCCGCAAGGACGTGGCGATCAGCCTGACGTGGCCCTGTTACGACGCCGAAAAGAAAATCCTCAAACTGACGCCGTCCAAGTCGATCACGAAGCGGCGCCCGCGCGGGCGTCTGGTGGTGATCCCGCTGACCGACGACGTGGCGGCGCTGTTCGATCGGTTGAAAGCCGGGCGCGATGAAAAGGTGGTGACGCCGCAAATCCTGCTGACGCAATACGGTCGGGCCTGGACGCCAGCGGCCATTACGCGCGCATGGAATCGGGCGAGGACAGGATTTAAGGGAAAGCCAGGGACCGGCGTGCAGGCCCATTTGCATGATCTGCGGGGGAAGGGTATCAGCGCGCTCTACGAACTCGGCGTTGAGATCGACGACCTCTGCACGATCACCGGCTGGTCAGAAGACAGCGTAAAGGAGATGCTGAAGACCTACGTCGGGGACGACGCGATGATCGGCCGGGTGCTGGCGGCGGTACGCCGGAGGAACGCCGAGTGAAACCGCCAGTGAAACCGATCACTGGACGAGGGGAGAAAAACCCCGCAGAAACAACGCGGGAGCGCGTAGCTCAGTCGGTAGAGCATCTGACTTTTAATCAGGGGGTCCCGGGTTCAAATCCCGGCGCGCTCACCAAGTTTTCAATGCGTTAGCCGCATTGAACGCCCCCTTTGGACAAGTTGGCGGCTAAAACCTGCCAGTTCAGCGAGGAACCCGAGACTCGACTGCGGCCCGCAATGCCTGATGATTGATTGTGTAGGTCGTCCACCGGATGGCTCTGCCACGCATGTCGCGAACGACGTATTGACCGTCCCACGATTTGCCAACGCGCCTTACGTCAGCCCAGCCGATTGTCACCTTACGAAACGCGCCGCTCCAGCTGAGACCAGCCTCGTCCCACGCCCACCGATGCTGTGCGTATATGGTGGTGACTATGAACCCCAGCGCGAAGCCGCCGATCAAAAGGAACCATGCAGTCGCCGCGCCCGGCTCCCGCAAGCTGGCGAGGTCAAGAACGCCCCAGGCCAGGCAGCCAAGCGCGACCGCGGCGCACAGAAGGCCGACCACAAAAATCTCGGGTGACTGGCTCGTTCGCCCGCTCTCCACGGCGGTTTGGATTTCCCCACGCTGCACAAGCGCGCGCATCAGCGCCGCCGTGCCTATGGCGATGATCGCCCCAACCGCCCATTCAACAAGTGATTGGACGCCGCTATCCAGGAGCCAATCGGGAATTGCCGCCATCTGACTCAGTGTGGCCGCCCGGGGATGCAGGGCGCAAGAGCCCTCTGCGAAGAATGTGGGCCTCCATTTACGGCGAGTTGCTGCCGGTCGCGCTAATCGCGCGGAATGTCAGCTTTTGACGCCACCCACTGCGGAAAGCAGTTCCGGCGTCATATCATCAAGTCGCCAGTGAAATTGTATTCCCGACATGCCACGACCTCTGATAGGAGCTGGGAATCCCCACCGATTCAATTCGGTCAGATTTTGCTCTAGAACTCCAGGCTTCGCGAGGCGTAGAACACTTTC
>DASZPV010000103.1:0-3996 GCA_035549875.1 Caulobacterales bacterium | reverse complement strand
TCGAATGCGCCAAGGCGCACATCGACGGAGAGGCTCTCGCGGGTGGAAAGGCTGGCGTCGGCGCTCTCCGCGCCCTGTTTCCGGGCGGCGGCCAGGAGGTCGTCGAGCAGGGTGGCGGCGTCGGCGTCAAAAGGCATGGACCCTACATGGCCCGGCGGCGCGGGCGCCGCAATGCGGCGCGCTACCCGTGGACGAAAGCGCCCCAGAACATCGCCGCCGCGAACCCGGCGAGGCTGAAGACGGTCAGGACCACGCCGATCATCCGTCCCGGCCCTGGACCGATCCCGGCGTAGGTGCTCACGCCATAGGCGTGGGCGAAGCGCCCGAGGGTGAAGGCGCCGCCGAGCAGGTGGACAGCCCAGGCCGGAACCGAGTCCAGATAGACCAGGAACAGGAGCGCGCCGATCGCCACTGGCATGGTCTCTGCCGCGTTGCCGTGGGCGCGGATCGCGCGCAGCAGCGCCGGAACGCCGCCGTCGCCCAGCACCACTCTGTTGGCGCGGCGGGCTTGAACGACGCGCACGATCAAAACCACCAGGATCAAGATGTTGATCGCGCTGTAAATCGCCGCGATTTCGAGCTTGGTCATGGGCCGCTCCAAATGTTGGGGTGCACGTTAGCCTGCGCCGCTAAATCCGGGAAGGGCGTTAGGGACTTGTTTCGCTTATGGAAACCGCGCGTTCACCCTTGCGCGCTATAGTCGCTTCAGTGCTCGACGGATAAAAACCTTCCGAAGACGTCGGGTCTGGTGGTGTGTAGACGTGGTGTCCGAAGGCCGGCCCTGTGGTGGGGCCGGCCTTTGTCGTTTGGGGCAGGCGGCGCTATCGTGGCGCATGGCCGACCGAGATTCCCTGACCTTGGATGCAGCCCTTGCCGAACGCCTCGCTGCGGCGGCGGACGCGCGGGGCAAGAGCACCGAGGCGGTCGCCGCCGAGGCGATAGCAGCCTATCTCGATTGGGACGACGATTTCCGCGCTGCGGTCTCGCGGGGTGTGGCGGAAGCCGACGCCGGCCATTTCGCCAGCGACCATGAGATCGCTCACGTATTCCGGAAGCGCACTTGATTCGGTTTACCGCGAGCGCGCTCGCGGATGTCGATGATGCGATTTCCTTTCTCGCCGACCGCGCACCGAGGGCTGCGGATCGGTTGAGAGAACGGTTGGAAATATCGATAAGTCGCCTTGAGCGTTTCAGCGACATTGGGCGCCATGGCCGCGTCAGCGGGACCAGGGAATTGCTCGCCGTAGGCACGCCGTACATTGTTGTGTATCGCAAAAGCGGCAATCACATCGACATCGTGGCAGTCCGACACGAGCGCCGAAAATGGCCGGATCATTTTGCCGATTAGCGCGTCAGCCCCAGCTTGCCCCATTTCTCCGTCACCGCCGCGATCACTTTTTCATCCATCGCGATGAGCCGGCCCCATTCGCGCTTTGTCTCCGGCGGCAGCTTGTTCGTGGCGTCTAGCCCGATCTTGCTGCCGAGGCTTTCTTCGGGGCTGGCGAAATCGAGATAATCGATCGGCGTTGATTCAATCAGCGTGATGTCGCGCGCGGGATCCATGCGGGTGCTGATCGCCCACATCACGTCCTTCCAGTTCCGCGCGTCGATGTCGTCGTCCACTACGATGATCCATTTCGTGTACATAAACTGGCGCAGATAGCTCCACGCGCCCATCATCACGCGCTTGGCGTGGCCGGGATAGGCCTTCTTCATCGCGATGACGGCGATGCGGTAGGAGCAGCCCTCCGGCGGCAGCCAGAAATCGCGGATTTCCGGGAATTGCTGCTGGAGCAGCGGAATGAACACTTCGTTGAGCGCTTCGCCGAGCACGCTCGGCTCGTCCGGCGGGCGGCCCGTATAGGTCGTGTGATAGATCGGATCGCGGCGCATGGTGATGGCGCTGATCCGGAACACCGGAAATTTCTCGACGGAATTATAATAGCCGGTGTGATCGCCGAACGGGCCTTCATCCTCGAATTCATCGAGCATGACGTGGCCTTCGAGCACAATCTCGGCTTCGGCGGGCACTTTGAGCGGAATGGTTTTGCACGCCACAAGATCGACCTTGCGGCCGCGTAGCAGGCCGGCGAATTGATATTCGCTCAGCGTATCGGGCACTGGCGTCACGGCGCCAAGGATCACGCCCGGATCGGCGCCGATCACGGCGGCGGCGGGAAGCGGCTCGGGTTTTTGCTTTTTCCAGCGCGCGTAATGCTGCGCGCCGCCGCGATGCTTCAGCCAGCGCATCAGCGTGCGGTTCTTGCCGAGCTTCTGCATGCGGTAGATGCCGAGATTGTAATCGTCTTCCTTCGAGTCAGACGGCCCCTTCGTCACCACAAGCGGCCAGGTGATCAGCGGGCCGATATCGCCGGGCCAGCAGGTCTGGATCGGCAGACGGTCGAGGTCGACCGCGTCTCCCTCCAGCACCACCTCCTGGCATGGCGCGCGCGACACTGTGTTTGGGCGCATGGCCATGACGTTTTTGGCGAGCGGCAAGAGATCGAGCGCATCCTTGAAGCCGCGCGGCGGCTCGGGCTGGCGCAGGAAGGCGAGCAGTTCGCCGACTTCACGCAGATCAGTCGCGGTTGTCCGCGCCTTTCCGTCCATCGTCACCGCCATCGCGACGCGTTTGACTGTACCGAACAGATTGCACAGCGCTGGCATCTCGCTGGCCCGGCCATCGGCGTGGTTGGGGTTTTCAAACAGCACGGCGGGCCCGCCCGCGCGGACAAGGCGGTCGCTGATCTCGGTCATTTCGAGATGGGCGGAGACCGGCTCGGTTACGCGCGTGAATTCGCCTTCGGCTTCGAGCTTGGCGAGGAATTCGCGCAGGGATTTGTAGGCCATGAACGCTGCCTATCGATTTCTTGCGGGCGCGAGAAGGGAGGTGCGGCGTTTCGCGAAAAATCAGGTCGGATTGCAGGCATTCGGCATGACGGAGAATGTGGACCACGCCTTTCCGCTGATTTCAGACAGGTGCGCAACTACTTGCGCGCCGTTCGGACCACACCATCGCATTATGATTTTATCCGGCATGTGGGTGAAATAAGTCGTGGGTCGCGCAGCCCAAGTTGCGGCGCGCGGCGCCAGCGCGTCGGTCACGGCGGCGAGCATTGTCTGTTCGTCTACCGCTGCTTCCGTCGAGAACTGGCACTCATGCAGCAGTGAGATTCGCGGAACGCCCACATAATGCGTCACATAGAATGGCGGCGTGCCAGGTGCGTAGAAGCCGGGGCGGCCCATTATACGGGTGAAGCCCTTCCTCTGCACGACGTTCTTTTCGGGAACATGTTCGATAATGTAGGGCAGGCATACTTCGCTGATGAGCGTGGTGATTGAGCCCCGCACTGTTGCTGGTCGATCTGGCAGGACCACAGCGGGCGCGGCGCATGCCGTCAGCGCAGCTAGCAAAGCAAAAATCAACAATCGCAACCGCGCCTCCCGTTTTGCCCAAAACAGACGCGGTTTGAGACCATGCGTCAAGCTCGCCTTGCCCGCGCCACAAGCATCGTCCCTATAGGCTTCGGCGAAGCGGGAGAAAGACCGATGCGGCTTTTGGCGGCGATGATCTGCGGACTGGCGTTGAGCGCCTGCGCGACCAATCCCTATCCGGGCGAGCCGGCTTCCGCGCACGATCAGGAGCGCACCGACGAGGACGTCTTCATCATGACTATCGACGCCGGCCGGATGAGCATCTTCGTAGATCGCATCAACAGCGCCGCCGAACTGGTGGAGACGCCCGCTCTTGGCGGTGATGAGTTGTTTGGCGTTGCGCGCAACGTGCGGATTGCCGCGCTCGAATTCCTGCTAACCAAGGAACGACTCTGCAAGGACGCCAAGTTCATTGAGCAATCCTGCGTGCAAATTACGCCGCCGCGTTGGCTGGCGGAGGATCCTTCGCACAAGGTGACGGTAAAGCAGGTGCAAGCGCGGATCGAGCAAGTGCAGACGATGATGACGCCGCTGATCGACGCGGCTTGCACGCTCGGCAAG
>DASZPV010000102.1:0-1754 GCA_035549875.1 Caulobacterales bacterium | reverse complement strand
CCGGTTGGCGTAGATGTTTTCGATGCCGATGAGCGCCCAGGCGCGGTCGACCGGGGCGCCCGTCGCGATAAGCCGCTGATAGGCCTGTTCGGATTCCGCGATCCGACCGACATTGTTCAGATAGACGGCATAGCGATAGGGCTGCGTGTCGCGATAGACCGCCTCCGCGGTTTTCTGCATCAGCTTGTCCAGATCCGCGTCCTTGCCGCTGTAGGTCGACGCGGGATTGGCGCCGACGCGTGCGCTGACCGCGATCCCCGATGGCGTGCGCCAGATTTCTCCGGTGATGCGCGTCTGATGGCCGAGCCAGGCGTGGAGCGTGCGGTTGAACTCGCCGATGGAAACGCCGGTGTCGGGTATCTGGAGCTTGATGTCGTCGCCCCAGTTGTTGGCATAGCTCGACGGCGCGCGGCTCGAGACGGTCGCATTTCGCATGATGGAAAGCTTGTCGAGCAGGCGCGCGGCGATCACGTCGCCGGTCAATCCCCTGCCGGCGAGATCGGGCGGCGCCGAAAAGGATTCGACGACGAGGCTGTTGTCGCGCGCCGCGCTCCAAATCGCCGCGCCGAGGCCAACCAGAATCGCGGTCACGACAAGCGCCACCGCGATCTCGAAGGCGACCTTCATGACGGCGCTGATGTGTTCGAGCCTCAGGATGCTGCGCCGCGTGGCGTTCTCTTCTTTCAGCTGTTCGATCTGGAGCCGGACCAGGCGCGTCTGCTCTTCGAGGAAGGCCTCGGCCCGCTTGCCGCCCTGCGCGGTTGCGATGGCCGCCGCCATGCCGGAAGCATCGGTCGCCTTCTTCTGCTCCTCAGCCATGCGCGCTCCTCGGGCGGCCCGACATTCCCGGAAAAGGCGACGCTTTGCCAACGGAATTATATTAACACTATTTGAAATGTTATTTGAAACAAAGAACACAAATTTTCTGTGATGTCTTGATTTGTCGTCCCCGAAGTGTGACCTATGGCCATGGCCGCCCCGTCCGCCCGGATGCTGACCGCGAACCGCCTGAAGGACGGCGCCGTTCTCTATTGGAAGGCGGGCGCCTGGGTGGAAGCGTTCGAGGACGCGGACAAATTCGCCGACGCCGCGCAGGCCGAAGCGGCGCTTTCGGATGCGCAGCGCTTTGTCGCCGCCAATGCGGTCGTCAATCCCTATCTCTTCGACGTGCGCGTGGAGGCCGATGAAGTCCACCCCGTCAAGGAGCGCGAGATCGTCCGCGCCGCCGGGCCGAGCGTGCTGCGCGCGCCCGCGCGCGAGACATCGGAACGCGGAAATCCGAAGCCGGAAAGAAGCGAATATGAAATCTGACTTCTGGCTTCCGGTTTCTGGCTTCCGCGACCGGCCGAAGGACGGGCGCCATGTATCGCTATGACGAGTTCGATGCGCGCTTCGTGAAGGAACGCATCGAGCAGTTCCGCGGACAGGTGGCGCGCCGGCTCTCGGGCGAACTCACGGAAGACCAGTTCAAGCCGCTCCGGCTGATGAACGGTCTCTATCTCCAGCTGCACGCCTATATGCTGCGCGTGGCGATCCCCTATGGCACGCTCGCCGCGCGCCAGCTGCGCATGCTGGCCCATATCGCGCGCAAATACGACAAAGGCTATGGCCACTTCACGACGCGCCAGAACATCCAGTTCAACTGGCCGCGTCTTGTCGACGCGCCCGACATCCTTTGCGAGCTTGCGACCGTCGAGATGCACGCGATCCAGACCAGCGGCAACTGCATCCGCAACGTCACCGCCGATCATTTC
>DASZPV010000101.1:0-2903 GCA_035549875.1 Caulobacterales bacterium | reverse complement strand
TTCACGATGGAATCGACGGACAGCAAATTCTATCCCGGCATCAAGCGCGAACCCGGCCCGCCGATTCCGGCCGGCGCGCGCTATGAAGACGCCCAGATCATCAGCCATCCCGCGCCCTATTCGCGCAAGGTGACGGTCTATGTGCCCAAGCAATATGTGCCCGGCACGGTCGCGCCGTTTATCGTCGGCGCCGACGGGCCGGACCAGATGCTGTTCACGGCGCTCGATAATCTGATCGCGCAGAAGCGGGTTCCGGTGGTGATCGCGGTTTCGATCAGCCATGGCGGCGGCGACAGCCGCGGCAATGAGCGCGGGCTGGAATACGATACGATGTCGGGCAAATACGCCGAATTCGTCGAGCAGGAAGTGTTGCCGCTGGCGGAAAAAACCGCCGGCGTGAAACTCACCAAGGACCCGGACGCGCGCGCCACGATGGGCGGCAGTTCGGGCGGCTCGGCGGCGCTGGCGATGGCGTGGTTCCACGCCGATCTCTATCGCCGCGTGCTCACCTATTCAGGCACGTTCACGAACAACCAATGGCCGACCGATCCGAAACTGCCGCACGGCGCCTGGGAGCTGCACGACACGCTGATCCCGAACAGCCCGAAAAAACCGTTCCGCATCTGGCTGGAAGTGGGCGACCGCGACAATGGCGGCCTCACCGACGGCGACATGCACGATTGGGTGATCGCCAACGAGCATATGGCCAAGGCGCTGGCGGCGAAGGGCTATCCCTATCAATTCGTGTTCGCCCGCAACGCCGGCCATACCGACCGCGCGGTGAAGGCGCAAACCTTACCCGCGGCGCTGGAATATATCTGGCAAGGCTACAAGCCGAAGAGCTGACCGCACTAGGAAGAATTGACGGCGTTCGCCGCCGGCGGCGCCAAAGCCATGATGCGCGCCCGCGTGCGGCGGGGCGTTGGCAGGCGGCGCAGCTTGGTGAAGCGGCGCTTTAGCAGGCGCGCGATATAAGCGATCCAGCGTTCCGGCGCGGCGAGCGCCTCGGCGATGGCGCAGGCGCGCTGGCTGAGCGCGCCGGTGCGCAACGCACGGCGTAGCGCGGCGCCGGCGACGCTGCGGCACGTAAGGCGGCGCATGTCCGCATGGATTAAGCCGCGGCGAAATGCGGCCGCCTTCACAGCGCGCGTCACCAAAAGCAGGCGCGCGTGGCGCGCATGCTCCGTCAGGACCCGCGCCGACGCATGCGGCGCAATCCGCGCGAGCACGTTCGCCGCAAACCAGGCGACGGTGAGGGCCAACCAAAGGCTCAAGCGCGCAAGGCGCTGATCTGACGGCAACGGAGGGCAAGGCGTGTGCTTCATTTTCGCGGCGATCATAACGCGGCGCGGGAGTGGGTCGGATTGATTGCGTGGAGCCGAAACGAAAGCGCTGTGCGCTCCTATGGTTAGGCACGGCGCGCTGTAGGATAGGGCCTACATCCTCCCCCGTTCACGGGGGAGGTGGCCGCCGCGCAGCGGCGGACGGAGGGGGCAGCGCATCCATGATCGCGCGCCAAACGCCATCCATATTCTCATACACATCGAGATTTGTGATACGTAGAACATGCCAGCCTTCGGCGTTCAGGAAGGCCGTGCGTCGCGCATCATGGGCTAGCTCTTCAGGTGTACGATGCGTTGCGCCATCCACCTCGATGACCAGCCGCTGCTGAGCGCAGGCAAAATCAGCGACGTAGGGGCCGATCGGATGCTGCCTGCGAAATTTATGACCGAGGGAATTGCGGCGCAGATGCCGCCACAGGATGACCTCGGCCTTCGTCAAAGCGCTGCGAAAGCCCTTCGCGAGCATGCGCGCATGTTCTTCGCCGTCGCGCATATAGCCCCCTCCGTCTCGCGGCTACGCCGCGATCCACCTCCCCCGTAAACGGGGGAGGATGATTTTCGCAAGCCCCGGGGCGGTTGGCGCGCGATCCAGGCGGCGTTGCCCCCTCCGTCTCGCGCTTTGCGCGATCCACCTCCCCCGTAAACGGGGGAGGATTAAAACTGGCGCCGCTTATCCTCCCCCGTTTACGGGGGAGGTGGCCCGAGCGAAGCGAAAGGCCGGAGGGGGATTACGTCTTCGCGAAAATCACGGAGAGATTATTCGCCGGCATTTCGACGACGATGCGCAGCGTGAGGCCATTGATCTTCGCTTCTTGCTCCACGTCCGCAAGATCGCGCACGCCCCAGAGCGGATTGCGAGAGCGGAGCGAGGCGTCGAACACTTCATTCGAGGGCGCGGTGTGTGCGCCATCGCGTTTGTAGGGACCGTAGAGGAACAGCAGGCCGCCGGGCGCCAGCACGCGCGCGGCGCCGGCCATCAGGGCCTGCGTCGCATCCCACGGCGCAATGTGGATCATGTTGATCGCGACGATGGCGTCGAACGGGCCGGGGGCGCCCCAATCGGCCGCGCGCACGTCGATCGCCAGCGGCGTCAGCACGTTCGTAAGCTTCTCATGCGCGATCCACGCCGCGATGCTTTCGCGCGCCGCTTTGTCTGCATCGCTGGGCTGCCAGGTGAGGCCGGGAAGCGCTTTGGCGATGAACACCGCGTGCTCGCCCGCGCCCGAGGCGATCTCCAGCACTTTGCCGCTGACCGGGAAATGCTGCGCGATTACCGCCATGATCGGCTCGCGATTGCGGGCGGTGGAGGGGGAGGAGAGGCGGGCGCTGGTCATTGTCGTTGACAAGTTGCGCGCGGATCACGAGGAAAGCGCGGTTAGGGAGTTTGCCATGACGAAAGACGACTTTCAAACACGGCTTCCTAGAGCGTCGCGCGTGAAATAGGAATCGCGGGGGATTCACAGAAGGGCCGAATACTGATTCACCCTGATCGGAGGTCGATCATGGGCGAAAGCTATTCTCTGGATCTGCGCAGGCGCATCGTGGCGCGTGTGGAAAGCG
>DASZPV010000100.1:0-3254 GCA_035549875.1 Caulobacterales bacterium | reverse complement strand
GGAACGCGCGAGACGGGGTGGGGTGAGCCTCCGCAATTGAAGAAAAAGGCGCCAAGGCTGGCGGCGTCGTGGTTCACCCCACCCCGGATGCTACGCATCCGACCCTCCCCTCGCGGGGAGGGTGAACGCCTATGCCTTCGCCGAAAACACCACGCCGGCACCCAGCGCGATCAGCGCAAAGCCGAGCCCGTGCCGCCACGTAACGCCCTCGCCAAGATAAAGCGCGCTGAACCCCACGAACACCACCAGCGTAATCACTTCCTGCATCGTCTTGAGCTGCGCCGTGGAATAGACCGCACTGCCCCAGCGATTGGCCGGCACCGCCAGGCAATATTCCACCAGCGCAATCCCCCAAGACGCCAGGATCACGATCCACAGCGGCGCCCATTTGAACTTGAGATGGCCGTACCATGCCGTCGTCATGAAGACGTTGGAGAGGATTAGCAGCAACGGGGTGAGCGCGTAACGGAATACTTCGGTCATGCCTCTTGAAAGCATACCCCAAAAATCGCCTCAAGCACTCGCGCCTTGGCGCAACGGCATCGTCGCCGGCGCTCGCTCAGCCCGCTCGGAATGCGACAAATGGTGGGTAGCGCCTACCACCTTTGGCTTACACCTCTAAGTCTTCCGCCATATCAATCTGTAATAGTAATTTTTGGTTTACCTCCAGAGCACAACCTGCGTACGCAAAAGACGTTTGGGAGCGGAGCGCAGAATGAGCAATCCCGACAATTTGCTTCTCGAAGCGGCGTCGAAAATAAAGAGATCAGCCAAAGGCGGACGCGCTTTTGAAACGGCGCAGGTGAAGATCATAGGTCTTGGCGATGTACGCAACGCTGCTGGCCTGCGTATGAGGTCAATGAACTTCCTCCAGAGCGTGCTCAGCGAAAGCGATATCGTTATTCCATGCGCCGGCGGCTTCCTCATTATCTACGACGAGCACGCCGACCGCAATCTTGATTCGGAGACCGAAGCGCTTCAGCAGAAGCTGACCGCTTTTTGCTTTGGCCAGCCGACCCATCGGAGCCTCACGGCGGAGGTGACGCAGCACCTCATGTCTTCGCGTGAGGTCGTAGGTATTCTCGCCGGGAACGCGGGAGAAACGCCAGCGCCGGAAGCACCCTGCGCTTTGCGCAAGTCAGCCAGCCGGAAGGCGTGCGCGTGATAAACCGCCGCGAAAATCGGCCAACTTGCCAAGGGCACATGCCCCCCTGCCTCGGCGCCCTTCGCGTCCTATTGGTCGAGGACAGCCGGCCAATGCGCATGCTCGTTCGCGAGATGCTGCGCGCGCTCGGCTTTGCGCACTGCAAATGCGCGGCGAGCGCGGAGGAAGCTTTCGGCACTCTGGAAACCTATGCCCCCGATCTCGTGATCACGGATTATATCCTAGATGGAGAGGACGGCATTAGCTTCACACGGCGTATTCGTATGCTGGATCATCCCGTACTTTCGCGCACGCCAATCATCCTGATGAGTGGTCATACGGAGAAAACGAAAGTACACGCCGCGATAAGGGCTGGCGTAACCGCGATCTTGATTAAGCCGCTTTCGGCCCGCTCGCTTGCCGAGCATATAGATTTTGCGCTGACTGAGCGCGACATTCCCGCGCTCATGGGGGCCTGCGGCCCAGCGTCGGCGGCCAGCAACCTTTACATCTTCAGCGGATAATAGATCGCGGTGCGCATTTGCGCGGGCGGCGTTGTGGCCGGGTCGTCGAGGAATATCTCCCAAGAGCCGCCTGTGCGCTCCAGCCGATGCGCGGCCATGTAAGCGTCGATGCGCGCATAGACCGGGCGCATCGCTTCGCGCGAACCGGTGTTCATCACCTTGAGCGCCAGGCCCCCCGGCGTCTTGCCGGTCTTGACTTCGATCTGCGTCGTCGGCGTTGCGCCGGTGTAGGGAATGCCCACGCGCAGAGAAATTTTGTCGTTCTCCTGCTTTTGCGTAATCGACAGCAGCGGCCCCGCGGGCATGAGCGCGTTGCGTTTCAGGAACGCCGACACCACCGCCTGCGCATCGGCCACCGCTTTACCGATGGATACATCGTCATCGCTGGTTTCCGGATCGACGTAAGCAAAATCCTGCGCCGTCACCGTCACCAATTGCGGCGTCAGCGAAGCGATCTCCAGCGCCGGCAATTGCTCGGCCAGTTTCTTCAGCTTGGCCAGCGCGGCATCGATCTGCCGCGCCTTGGTTTGCTGTTCGATCATATTGAGATAGCGGCACGGCGCATTGCGCCACGACGGGCCGCAATCGAGCCGCATCGTCCATGAAACCTTCGTGCCCCCCGCCTCGCCCGGCGCCAGCGCGAACACGCTGTGCGCGGCCAGGCGCCCGATCGTGTGATCCATCTCGACGCGCTGGTTGGGCGTGACATGGATGATCTTCTGCTGCCCGGCGCCGACCTCCTGCACGGACGAAGACCATGTCGCGCCCTGCCCCTCGCCTTCGCGCGGGCCGGTGAATTCGTAATCGGCCTTCGGGTCGGCGTCGAACCAGGGGGAGATTTCGTTGAACGCGCGCAGATTGGCCAGCAGCGGATAGATGATCGAGGCCGGCCGGTCGATCTCCGCCGCGCGCGAGACCTGAACGCTCGCCGGCACGACGAACAGGCCGACGCCGTAGAACGCCCCAACCCCGAGCGCCGCCGCGACCAGCAATCCGAAAAGCCATTTCATGGCCGGCCTCCCCCTCCAGAGGTCGCACTATTCTTAATACGTGCAGGCGAGTTGAGCCAATTTGGCGCCCAAACCGCATCACTTTCAAGGAATTGGCCAGCAGCCTTGACCGCCGACAGGGCCTAACGCGTAGGCGCGGGCAAGGCCTTCGCCTCGACGGGCGTAGATGGGGCGGCGATCGCCAGAGATTTGGGATCGTCAACCGTCGCCAGTGTATTGAAATAGCACGTTTCCGCCCCGCCCGCCTGCGTGCTGAGCGTGACGCCCTGGATGTTGTCGGCCGCGCCGACCTTGCTGATCTTCAGCGTCACCGCCGTCGCCCCCGCCAGGCCGGCGCAGGGCGCTGTAAACGTCGCCCGCCGCCACGTCTTGTCCGCGCCCTGCAACAAGATCGACCCATCTCGCAGCCCCTGCCAGCTTTGCAACGCACCGAACTGCGCCGCCGGCAGAAACGCATTGGCATGCACCGGGTCGAGCGGCGGCGGCGCGGCGCTGGAGCAGGCGGAGAGGGCTAAAGCGAAGGCTATTTCGGTCAGGCGCATCGTCGTTCCTCCGCGTGCAAACTACCCGCTGCGG
>DASZPV010000099.1:0-25297 GCA_035549875.1 Caulobacterales bacterium | reverse complement strand
CACGGTTTGGCCGGCTCGGCTAAGCCTCCGCGCTCCTTAAAGCCGGCCGGCGGCAAGGAAAAGGCGCCCGTAGCTCAGCTGGATAGAGTACTGCCCTCCGAAGGCAGGGGTCACAGGTTCGAATCCTGTCGGGCGCGCCATGCAATTCAAAATGCGATGATAACCCTTGCCGATTCGCCAAATACGGGGACGCTGCCACACTCGCAGGCCTACCCGAGCGCTGCCCTCAGTTTCTCCCGGTCCAGCGCGTTTTCCCAGCGCGCCACCACGATCGTGGCCACCGCATTGCCGATGAAATTGGTCAGCGAGCGGCATTCGGACATGAAGCGGTCGATGCCGAGGATCAGCGCCATGCCGGCGACCGGCACAGCGGGGACGATCGAAAGCGTCGCGGCCAGGGTGATGAAGCCGGCGCCGGTCACGCCCGCCGCGCCCTTGGAGCTGAGCATGGCGATCAGCAGCAGACCGACCTGCTGTTCGATGGACAGATGCACGTCGAGCGCCTGGGCGATGAACAGCGCCGCCAGCGTCATGTAGATATTGGTGCCGTCGAGGTTGAACGAATAGCCGGTCGGCACGACGAGGCCGACAACGGAGCGCTCGCAGCCAGCGCGCTCCATCTTTTCGATCAGCTTCGGCAGCGCCGCTTCGGAAGAGGAGGTGCCCAGCACCAGCAGCAATTCCGGGCCGAGATATTTGACCAGCTTGAAGATCGAAAAGCCCGCGGCCCAGCCAACGGCGCCAAGCACGACGAAAACGAATATAAACGCGGTGATGTAGAACGTCGCCACCAGCATGCCCAGATTGATCAGCGTCGCCACGCCATATTTGCCGATGGTGAAGGCGATGGCGCCGAACGCGCCGATCGGCGCGGCGCGCATCAGGATGCCGACGATCTTGTAGACCACCAGCGTCACCCGTTCGAGCAGGTCGAGCACGGGATGGCCGACGGGCCCGACCAGCGAAAGCGCCACGCCGAATAAAATCGCCACGAACAGCACCTGCAGGATCGAGCCTTCGGTCAGCGCGCTGATCATCGTGTCAGGCACGATCGCCGAAATGAACCCGATCACGGTGAGATCGTGGGCGCTCTGTGTGTAGCTGGCGACGGCCTTGGGATCGAGCGTCCCCGCAGCGATATGCATGCCGGCGCCGGGCTGGATCACATTGCCGACGATCAGGCCAACGATCAGCGCCAGCGTCGAAAAGAAAAGGAAATAGGCGAACGCCTTGCCGGCCACGCGGCCGACCGCGCTCATCTCCTTGAGGCCGGCGATGCCGCTGGCGACAGTGAGGAAGATCACCGGCGCGATGATCATCTTCACCAGCTTGATAAAAAGGTCTCCGAGCCATTTCATCTGCTCGCCATAGGCCGGATAGAAATAGCCCAGAAGGCCGCCGAGGATGATGGCGACGATCACCTGGAAATAGAGCGTGTCGAACAGACCGCGCGGGCGCGGCGTCTGTTCAGCTAGAGCGGCTTGTACGTCCACCGCTATCCCCCTTGCCGACGCCGCATACGATGAAAGGGGGCGCGGCGCTACCGGTTTCAATACAGGAAGAACGCCAGTGCGCCGGCGGTAAGCGCGGCGATCGCGGCGGCGCCATAGGGCAGCGCAAAGCGCGGTCCGCCCGCAGCAACGCCGATTGCGGTTTTTGACAACGTGTTGACGGCGGCGGCAAGCAATATCGCCTCGGCTCCGACGTGCGCACTGAGCCCGCCGCGCACCAGCCCGCCGACCGCCAGCGCGACCGGATCGACATCTACCAGTCCCGCGCTTGCGGAGAAGGCGATAAGGCCGGCATCGCCGAAGAAATGCGCGATGAGCTTGGCGCCGATCGAAATTGCCGAAAGGATAAACGCAAAGCGCGCCACTTCCTTCAGGTCTAGCGGGCTGCCAAGCCGTTCCGATTTTCCGGATTCCCGCTTCTGCGCGAACAGCGCCAGGGCGCCTGCGGCAAGCAGGCAAACCAAGCAGGCCGCCGCCACCGCCGGCGCGGCGGCGGCAAACGCCGGTGCGGCGAACAATGAAATCAGCACGCCGATGCGCGCGAACATGACGAGATTGGCCAGCGCGGCGGCCGCCGCGGCGTGCAAGGGCGGGACTTCTCCGCTTTTGGCGCGGCGCGCCAGATCGGCCGTCACTACGGTCGATGAAACCAGCGCGCCCGCCATCGCACCGACCAAGAGGCCGGCGCGCTCGCCGAGGATGCGCAGCGCGAGGTAGCCGGCGAATCCGGCGCCCGCGATGATGATGGTGAGCAGCCATAGTTGCCGCGGATTGAAAGCGCCGTACGGGTCCAGTGCGCGGTCGGGAAGCAGCGGCAGGGCGATGAAGGTGGCGGCGAGGATGAGCAGGGCAGAGCGGATTTCCGGCCAGGTCAGCGCCTTCAGCCAGTCATGGCTCGCCTGTTTGAAGGCGAGTACGGCGGCCAGCGCCACGCCGCTCGCGGCGGCGACGTGCAGATTGCCCAGCATCGCGTAAGCGCCGAGCGCGAAGGTCAACAAGCCTGCGATCAGGCCGGTCACCGATATGTCGCCGTCGAACAACGTTTCGTAGAATTTGTAGGCGCCCCAGGCGAAGCCAAAAATCACCGCGATCGCGGCAAAGGCGCCGTCAAGGCGGAGCGCGAGCAGACCCGCTACGGCGCCAAGCAAGGCGATCAAAATGTGCGTGCGCAGGCCCGCGACGCGGGTTTGGTCCTGTGCGAAGCGATTTTTCCAGCCGCGCTCAACGCCGACCAGGAAGCCGATCGCGGCGGCCAGACCCAAGCGCTGAAAGAGTTCGATTTCTTCCATCGTCATAGTTCAGGGCAAGCAGGGCGGCGGATGCAAGCGGCGACGCGCCACGCGCGATTATCGCGCGGCGCTAGTCGCGCATCTGCACGATGTGATTGGCCTTGAACAGGGGCCTGCCTTTTTCGTCCACGTCGGTGCGGGTGGAGGGCAGGATCAACGGGCCTTCAATGGCCGCGTTGACGCGGTCGATGCCGCAATCGGCGGCTTTGCCGCGCGCGATCTTGTAGCGCACGGAAATGCGCTCGCGGTCGGCGACGTCGGGCTGGGTGCCGTGCAGAACGCAGGCATGCCACATCGCGGCATGGCCGGCGGCGCCGGTCAGCACGCGCTGGCCGAGTATCGTGGATTTGCCGCGGCCGTCGCCGTACCGCCACATGCTGGCGCCCTGTTGGGAAAGGTCGTGCGGAAAACTGGTCGCGCCAAAGCAGTGCGAGCGCGGCAGCACGAACAGCGGCGCATCGTGCCGGGTCACCTCGTGCAGATAAACATAGAGCGTCAGGAAATCGGCTTCCCGCTGGGAATGATCGATCAGGTCCTGGTGGAAATCGATGCCGTAGAAATAGGTGATGTCGCGGAATTCAGGTCTGATGTAGCTGCCCAGATTATTCACCGGATTGCCGCGGATGCGCTGCAGCAGCCAATCGGGGCACCAGGCCTCCGGCACGCCGCAGACGAATTTCTTGTCGAAGATTTCGTAATCCGGCCCAAGCATCGCGGCCAGCGCCGATACGATCGCCGGATTGCATTCGATGAAGTCGAAGCCCTCGGCAAAGCGCTCGGCGAGATTGCGGCCGGGGCGCGGGTTCGTGCCCTTGTGCATGGGGTTGGCGTCGAACTCGGTTTCGCTGAGAAACAGGTTCGGTCCAAATTCCCGCGCTGCGCGAACCTGCGCGAGCAAGGCGTCTGCGGCGTTCGGATCGAGCGCTTCGCCGAACGAGTAGAACCCTTCGGCGAGCATCGCCGCCTCGACGGAATTGTCGCGTTTGGGTCTGACGGCGAGCGACATCGGCGCGTCTCCAGGGAAGCCCTCACAGGCTGCGCCGCGCCGCTTTAACGATGCGCTAACGCGCGCCTTGGCGCGGCTAAGTTATGGTTAACGATGTCCTTCTAGCCTGCGGTGATTCAGAAGCGGGCGCCGATGACTCTTGTGGCAGACCAGAAGGCCGATTTTTCCGCCATCGAGCGTGCGCTTGAAGAAACCGGCGAGGCGCCGCCGCCAGCGGGACGCGGCGATCACCGGAAAGCGCTCAAACTCGCGCTGTCGCGCAGCGGCAGGTCGCGCGGCGCCTTGACGGCGACGCAGGCCGCCGAGGCGGTGGATGCGGGGCGCAATCTCGAGGGCGCGCGCCTGGCGCTGCGGGCGTTGGAGATGGATGAGGAATCCGTGACGGCGTATCTGGCCGGCGCGGTGGCGCTGGAGCGCTTGGGCATGCTGCCGCAATCGCTGGAATTCTACGAACAGGCGCTGGCTCGCGCGCCGGGAGACCCGACGATCGCCTCCCTGCTCGGCGGTTGCGCCGCGCGGATGGGCGAGGTCGAGATTTCCGAACGCTGCTACCGGGTCGCCGCGCAGTTGGAGCCGAGCGATTGGGTGCATCTTTCCAATCTTGGCGGCGCGCTGCGCGATCAGGGCAAGTTCGACGAAGCCGTCGAAATCCTGCGGAACGCGATTTTCGTTCACCCCGAAGCGGCCGATCTCTGGAACACGCTCGGCACCGTGCTGCAGGAGCAGGGGCGCGCCGAAGAGGCGCTGGTGTTCCTGCAGGAAGCCGTGCGGATCAAACCGAGCTTTGCGCGCGCCTATCACAATCTCGGCGCAACGCTTGCCGATCTGGCGCGCTACCCGCAGGCGCGAGACGCAACCGAAGCGGCGTTGCGCCTCGCGCTGGCGCCGGGCGATCGGGCGGAGATGCGGGCGATGCGGTCCTGGGCGCTGCTGGGCTCCGGCGTGCTCGATCCAGGCTGGGACGAATATGAGGCGCGGCTCGATCCGCTGATCAACGACGCGATCTCCTATCGCATTCCGCTGCCGCGCTGGGATGGCGAACCGATCGCCGGCAAGAACATCATCGTCATCGGCGAACAGGGCGTCGGCGACGAAGTGCTGTTCATGAATCCGTGCGCCGATCTGATCGAGGCGGTGGGCGATGACGGCAAAGTGCTGATCGCCTGCGACCGTCGCCTGATGAAAACCTTCGAGCGGACATATCCGAAAGCCGAAGTGCGTTCGCAGATCAGCGCCCGCACGGGCGGGCGGCCAATCCGCTCGGTACATGAATTCGGCGAATGGGACCGGTTCAACTACTGGGCGCCGATGGGCTCTCTGGCGCGGCACTTCCGCAAGCGCGTCGCCGACTTCCCGCAGACCCCAGGCTTTCTGAAGCCAGATGCGGCGCGGGTCGCTGAATTTCAGGCGATGTTGCCGCAGGACGAAGTGCTGAATGTGGGCGTGGCGTGGAAGAGCCTCGTCATGACGCCCAAGCGCCGGCGCTATTTTGCGGACATTGACGCATGGGCGCCGGTGTTCACTGCGCCGAACGTGCGCTTCTTCAGCTTGCAGCCGGGCGATGCGGCCGGCGATATCGCGTTCGTGCGCGAAAAATTCGGCGCCAATATCGAACTCATCCCAGGCCTTGACCTTAAGGAAGACCTCGACGGCATCGCCGCTCTCGGCTGCGCGCTCGATCTGACGATTTCGCCGATGAACGCCTCAAGCAATATCGCTGCGGCCTGCGGCGCGACTGTGTGGCTCTGGCACCATTACGGCGCCTGGGCGATGCTGGGGACGGGGCGGACGCCGTGGTATCCGCAATCGCGCACGTTCTGCGCCGCTGAAACCGGCGCGTGGGCCGATATATTCGAGCCGATCGGCAAAGCCCTGCGCGAACTGAAGCGCTAGCGGCGCCGCCTTCCTCCGGCTAGGCTGTCGCGGGAGGCAAATCCATGAGTTTTCGTGCGCCGGTCCGTGACATCGCCCATGCGCTGGGCGTTGTGGGGTTTGACGGATTGCGGGATTTGCCGGCTTTCGCCGAACTGGATGGGGACACCACAACGGCTGTGCTTGACGCCGCGGGCGCGTTTGCGTCGGAGCGTTTGGCGCCGCTCAATCGCGTCGGCGACACCGTTGGCGCGCGTTACGAAAACGGCGCGGTGTTTTCGCCGCCGGGATTTCCCGAAGCGTATCGCGATTTCGCCGCGGGCGGCTGGTGCGGCCTGTCAGCCGAGATGGAGTATGGCGGGCAGGGCTTGCCAAAAGCGCTTGAACTGGCCGTGTACGAAATGGTGCATTCGGCCAATCTCGCCTTCGGGCTTTGCCCGGTTCTGAATGTCGGCGCCATCGAGGCGCTGCAGGAAGCCGGTACGGCGCGGCAGAAAAGTCTGTTTCTGCCGCCGCTGATCGACGGGCGCTGGACCGGCACAATGAACCTGACCGAGCCGCAGGCGGGCTCGGATCTGGCCGCGCTGACGGCGCGCGCCGAGCCGGCGGGCGAAGGACGCTACAAACTCTACGGCGAGAAGATTTTCATCACATGGGGCGAGCACGACGTTGCCGACAATATCGTGCACCTCGTGCTCGCGCGTCTGCCCGGCGCGCCCGCTGGCGTAAAAGGCATTTCGCTGTTCATTGCGCCGAAATTCCTGGTCGGCGCAGATGGCAAGGCCGGCGCGCGCAACGGTCTGCGCGCTGCCTCGATTGAGCACAAACTCGGCATCCACGCCTCGCCCACCTGCGTGATGCTGTACGACGGCGCGGAAGCCGAATTAATGGGGCAGGCGAATGAGGGTCTCGCCGTGATGTTCGTCATGATGAACGCCGCGCGGCTGCAAGTGGGCATGCAGGGCGTCGGGATCGGCGAAATGGCGTATCAGCGCGCGCTGGCTTATGCGCTGGACCGAAAGCAGGGCCGTGCGGCGCTGTCGAAGGATTATCCTGCGCGGATTTTCGATCACCCCGAAGTGCGGCGCAGCCTGTTGCTGATGAAGGCCCAGGTCGAGGCGGCGCGCGCCATCGTGTTGATGGCCGGCGTATTCCTCGATCGCGCGCGCCACGGGCAAAGCGAAGCAGACCGCGCCGCCGCGCAGGCGCGCGCCGATCTGCTGACGCCGATCGCCAAGGCGTGGTCGACCGATATGGGCGTGGCGGTGGCGTCCGCCGGCCTGCAGGTTTACGGCGGTATGGGCTTCGTCGAGGAAACCGGCGCGGCGCAATATTATCGCGATGCGCGCATCACCCCAATCTACGAAGGCACCAACGCGATCCAGGCCAACGATCTGGTCGGCCGCAAACTCGGCGATGGCGGAAACGCCGCGCTTGCGCTGATCGCCGAAATCGCCGCAGACGCCAAGGCCGCGCGCGCTGATGCGAGACTCGGCGCGGTCGCGTCGTATCTGGAAGCGGCGGCGACAGCTCTGGAGAAGGCCACCCATTGGCAGCTGGCGCACCGGGGGGCGGAGGGCCTTGCTGGCGCGAGCGCGTATCTGGCCCTGTTTGGCGATACGCTCGGCGGGTGGCTGTTGCTGCGCGGCGCGCAGCATGCGCCGGACGGCGCCTGGGGCCAGAACAAGGCCGTGCTGGCCGATCTCTTCGCCACGCAGATATTAAGCCTCGCGCCAGGCCGCGCCGAAGCGGCGATGACGGGCGCGGCGGCCCTGACCGCGATCGACGCCGAAGCGCTGGTTGCGTAGGCGCCGGCGCGTTTTCCGTGTTTGTACGAAACCGCCGGGCCGGCTGAGCATTAGGCTAGCATCGGCGGCTCAGGAGTTCGGCCATCACCCGTCTGCGCATACAGCACGAGACCATCTACCGCTACGGCCAGCCGGTTTCCTTCGGCGATTGGCGGCTGATGATGCGCCCGCTCGATTCCCACTCGATCCGGGTGCTGGAGGCGAAGTTCGTGCTCACGCCGCCCGGTGAAACCCGCTGGACCTCAGACGCCTATTCCAATTCCGTCTGTCACTTTACCCCGGCGGGGAGGAGCAACCTCCTCAGCGTTGTATCTACCCTGTTGATCGAGCGTTATCCCAAGCCGCTGCGCGACGCCGAATCTGTCGCGCCGCTGATGCCAGCCGGGGCAATGGCGCCGGCGGTGATCTATTCCAACGAAGACGCCGCCGTGCTCGCGCCGTTCATTCGGCCGTTTTACGCCGAGCATCCGGTGCATTCTTCATGGCTGTGGCGTCAGCAGCGCCAGCAAGGCGATACGGCGCTTGATGTGCTGTTGCGGATCAACCGCGCGGTGCATGACGATTTCCGCTATGGCGCGCGCGATGAATACGGCACGCAGACGCCCGCTCAAACGATCGCGCGCGGCGCCGGCACGTGCCGGGACTTTGCCTGGCTGATGATCGAGAGCGTGCGGCGCTGGGGGTTCGCGGCGCGGTTCGTCACCGGCTATCTTTATTCGCCCGCGCTGGACGGCTCGATGCGCGGGGCGGGCGCCACCCACGCCTGGTGCGAGGTGTTCCTGCCCGATCTGGGCTGGCTGGAATTCGATCCGACCAACGGGCTCAGCGAATCCCCTGAGCTGATCCGCGTCGCCGCCACCCGCACGCCGGGCGAGGCATCGCCGATGACTGGGGTAGTGATGGGCGACGCCGTCGCCACGATGGAGGTTTTCGTGTCCGTCACGCTGGACAATTCCCCCGCGCCAATGCCTGTGTGACCCAACCCGTGCGGCGCCGCTTTCTTGGGCGCCCGGCTCGGCCTATAGGAATGATGGCGCAAAGGGGTTTGCGGCGCGCGGCAGGGGGTTAGACCTGCCGTCTCATTTATCGGGAAGGGGCGCCCAGCGCCGGCAGCATGGCGATCCTCGCGGCGCTCCATCACAAGACCAGCTACCGGTATTCGCGGCCGGTGGGCCTTGGCCCGCAGATCATCCGGCTGCGGCCGGCCCCGCATGCGCGCGTGCCGATCAAGAGCTATGCGCTGAAGGTTCTGCCCGAAGGGCATTTCCAGAACTGGCAGCAGGACCCGTTCGGCAATTGGCTGGCGCGCTGCGTGTTTCCGGAAAAGGTCCGCGAATTTTCGATCGAGGTCGATCTCGTGCTCGAACACGTAATCATCAACCCGTTCGATTTCTTCCTTGAGGAATACGCCGACAATATTCCCTTCGCGTATGAGGCGGCGCTCAAGACCGATCTTGCGCCGTATTTGAAACCGGAAAAAGCCGGCGCGCTGCTGAAGGATTATCTGGCGGCGATTCCGAAGGAAGGGCCGACGGTCGATTATCTCGTCGAGCTAAACAGACGCCTTTCGCTGGACATCAAATATCTGATCCGCATGGAAGCGGGCGTGCAGACGCCGGAAGAGACTCTGAAGCTTGCGTCCGGCTCGTGCCGCGATTCTTCCTGGCTGCTCGTGCAGATCGCACGCTCGCTCGGCCTCGCCGCGCGGTTCGTCTCCGGCTATTTGATTCAGCTAAAGCCCGATCTGAAGGCGCTCGACGGCCCTTCCGGCACCGATCACGATTTCACCGATCTGCATGCCTGGGCGGAAATCTATCTGCCTGGCGCGGGCTGGATCGGCTTTGATCCCACGTCCGGCCTGCTCACCGGCGAGGGCCATATTCCGCTGGCCGCCACGCCGCATTATCGGTCCGCAGCGCCGATCGTCGGCACGGCGGAATCCGCCGACGTGGAGTTCGGGTTCGAAATGGATGTGCAGCGCATCCATGAGGCGCCGCGCATCACCGCGCCGTTTTCGGACGAAGCCTGGGCCGCGCTCGATACGCTGGGCGCGCAGGTCGATGCCGATCTGGGTGTTCATGACGTGCGTCTGACCATGGGCGGCGAACCGACCTTCGTCTCGATCGACGATTACGAAGCGGCCGAATGGAACACGGCCGCAGTGGGTCCGACCAAACGCGAGCGCGCCGACGATCTGATCCGGCGCCTGCGCGCGCGCTACGCGCCCGCCGGCTTGCTGCATTATGGGCAAGGCAAATGGTATCCGGGGGAAAGTCTGCCGCGTTGGACGTTCTCGCTTTACTGGCGCAAGGACGGCGAACCGATCTGGCGCGATCCCGATCTGATCGCCGGTCAAAAAGGCGTCGCCTCTGTCAAGGCCGATCAGGCCTTTGCGCTCGCGGACGGCATCGCTTCGCGCCTCGGCGTGGAAAGTCAGCACGTCGTGCCCGCTTACGAGGACCCGGCGTTCTGGCTTCTGAAAGAGGCCGAGCTGCCGGAGAATGTCGATCCGGCGAATTCCAAGATCAAAGACCCGGAAGAACGCGCGCGCCTGATGAAGGTGTTCGAGCGCGGGCTGAACGAACCGACCGGCTTTGTGTTGCCCGTGCAGCGCTGGAACGCCGCGCCGTTGGGTCGGGGCTGGCAGAGCGAGGCATGGCGGTTTCGGCGCGGCAAACTGTTCCTCGCGCCGGGCGATAGCCCGATCGGGTTTCGCCTGCCGCTCGGCGGCTTGCCGCACCTGGAGCCGGAAGAATATCCGCAGATCATACAGCAGGATCCCGCCGAGGCGCGCACGCCGTTGCCGCCAGTCGAAGCGCTTGCGCAGGCTTATCGCGCGCCGGCCGCGGCCGGTGGCGGCGCGGCCGCGCAGAAGCAGACGCCACAGGAAATCAAGCTCGGCGCGGTGCGCACGGCGCTTACGGTGGAGCCGCGTGATGGCGTGCTGTGCGTGTTCATGCCGCCGGTCGAGCGGCTGGAGGATTATCTCGAATTGCTGGCCGCCATCGAGGACAGCGCGGCGGCAACCGGCGCCGCCGTGCATGTCGAAGGCTATCCGCCGCCGCCCGATCCGCGTCTGAATGTGCTGCGCGTGACGCCCGATCCCGGCGTGATCGAGGTAAATATACACCCGGCCGCCAGTTGGGCCGAATGCGTCGAGACTACGCGCTCGCTATACGAAGAAGCGCGTCAGTGCCGTCTCGGCGCCGATAAATTCATGATCGACGGGCGCCACACGGGCACCGGCGGCGGCAACCACGTCGTTGTCGGCGGCGCGACGGTCAACGATTCGCCGTTCCTGCGCCGTCCCGACGTTTTGAAGAGCCTGCTGCTATATTGGCAGCGGCATCCTTCATTGTCCTACTTGTTCTCCGGCCTGTTCATCGGCCCATCGAGCCAAGCGCCGCGCATTGACGAGGCGCGCCACGATTCGCTTTATGAATTGGAGATCGCGCTCGCTGCGATTGGCGCGCCAAGCAATTCCGCCAACGCGCCGGCGCCTTGGGTGGTGGATCGCCTGCTGCGCAACCTGCTGGTGGATTCGGCTGGCAACACGCACCGCACCGAAATCTGTATCGACAAATTGTTTTCTCCGGACGGGCCGACGGGCCGGCTCGGCCTCGTCGAGTTTCGCGGCTTTGAAATGCCGCCGGACGCGCGAATGAGCCTTGCCCAGCAGTTGCTGCTCCGCGCGCTGATTGCCTGGTTCTGGAAGGCGCCGCAAAGCGGCGGGCTGGTGCGCTGGGGCACGAAGCTGGCCGACAGGTTCATGCTCTCGCAATATGTCTGGGAGGACTTCCTTGACGTTCTGGCCGATCTCAACGGCGCCGGTTACGCGTTCGATCCCGTATGGTTCGAGGCGCAACGCGAGTTCCGCTTTCCGTTCTACGGCGCGGTCACGCATGAAGGCGTGCGACTCGAACTAAGGCAGGCGCTGGAGCCTTGGCATGTGATGGGTGAAGAGGGAGCGGCCGGCGGCACTGTGCGCTACGTCGATTCATCGGTCGAGCGGCTGGAAGTGCGCGTTGAAGGGCTGAACCCGCAGCGCCACGCCGTGCTGTGCAACGGCCGCCGCGTGCCGCTTTCGCCGACGCGTCAGGCGGGGCTTGTTGTCGCCGGCGTGCGGTTCAAGGCTTGGAAGCCTTCCTCCGGTCTGCATCCGACGATACCCGTGCATGCGCCGCTGACGTTCGATATTTTCGATGGCTGGAATGGGCGTTCGCTTGGCGGCTGCGTCTATCATGTCGCCCACCCGGCGGGCCGCAATTACGAAACGTTTCCGGTCAACGGCAACGAAGCCGAAGCGCGGCGCCTGGCGCGTTTCCTCGACGTTGGATACACCGGCGGCCCAATCACGCCGCCTGCGGCGGAGACCAATCCGGAATTTTCCGTAACGCTTGATCTGCGCCGGCCGGCCCATGTCTGATATCGCCGAACACGGCGGCCTGTTCGGATTCGGCCTCAAGGAAGGTTATAAAGCCCTGCCGGGCGCCGCCGATGAAATGGTCGATGCGCAGGGCGCAATTCGCCCGCACTGGCGCTCCTTTCTTGCAACCTTGTCTTCGCTCGGCGAGCCGGAAATCGAAACCCGTTTCGAGCAACTGGAGCGGCGCACGCGCGCGACCGGCGCCTCATACCGCGTGTACGACGCGCCCGGCGGCGGCGAGCGGCCGTGGCCGATCAGCCGCCTGCCCCTGCTCATGCCCGCCGCCGAATGGCGCGAGATCGCGGAAGGCGTTGTGCAGCGCGCCCAATTGCAGGAGGCCATTCTCGCCGACGTATACGGCTCGCAAAATCTGATCAGGGAAGGGGCGTTGCCGGCGGCGCTTGTCGCGGGCAGTCCTGAATTTCTGCGGCCGCTGGTCGGCGCCAAGCCGCGCGGTGGAAAATTTCTGCGCCTCTACGCCGCCGATCTCGGGCGCGGGCCTGACGGGCGTTGGTGGGTGATGGCCGATCGCACCCAGGCCCCGTCAGGCGCCGGCTATGCGCTGGAAAATCGCCTGGCGCTGAGCGGCGCCTTTGGCGAAGCGTTCGGCGGATTGGAAGTGGAGCGGCTCGCTGGATTCTTCCAGCATTTGCGCGAAGGGCTGGTTTCGCTGGGCCAGCCCGGCGGCCTCGGCGTGTGCGTGCTGACGCCTGGACCGATGAACGAAACCTATTTCGAGCATGCCTATCTCGCACGCTACCTCGGCTTCCTGCTGGTCGAGGGCGAAGACCTGACGGTGCGCGACGAAGGCGTGTTCGTGCGCACGGTGGCGGGCTTGCGCCGCGCCGACGTATTCCTGCGCCGCCTAGATTCGGATTTCGCCGATCCGCTGGAGTTGAACGCGCAATCGCGCATCGGCACGCCGGGGCTGACGCGCGCCGTGCGCGCCGGAAATGTCGCGCTGGCCAATGCGTTGGGTTCGGGGTTGGTGGAAAGCCGCGCGCTGCTTGGATTCATGCCGGCTCTGGCGCGGCGCGTGCTCGGGGAAGAGCTGAAACTGCCGAACGTCGCCACGTGGTGGTGCGGCCAGCCGCGCGAGCGCGACGCGGTTAAAGCGCGTCTGGACTCGCTGGCGATATCGACTGCGTTTTCGCCGGCTTCGAGCGCTTACGCACGCGTGCGCCTCGGCGCCGATCTCACCGCGCCCGAACGCGAGCGCCTGATCGCGGCGCTGCATCTGCGCGGGATGGATTTCGTCGCGCAGGAAGTTGTGTCGCTTTCCACCATGCCGGTCTGGCATGAGGGGCGCCTGTCGCCGCGGCCATTCCAGATTCGCGTATTCGCCGCGGCGACGGAGAACGGATGGGTGGTGATGCCCGGCGGGTTCTGCCGCGTTTCCACCGCGCCGGATGCGCGGGCGATCTCGATGCAATTGGGCGGGATGTCGGCCGATTTGTGGGTGCTGGGCGATGCGCCGGTGGCGCCGACGAGTCTGCTGCCTTCGGCCGGTACGATGGAGGTCAAGCGCCACCACGGCGCGCTCACCGCGCGCTCGGCGGATAATCTGTTCTGGTTCGGCCGCTATATCGAGCGGGCGGAAGCAACGATTCGGCTCGTGCGCGCGGGGCACGTGCGCGCCGCCCTACGCGACAAGGGCGAGCGCGCCGCGACGCAGACGATTCTCGCCTTGCTCACGGAATGGGGCGCGCTTGCCCCGGATACGGCGGCGCTGACGCGCCGCGCCGCGCTCGCTGCGCTCACCGATACGCGCCTGGTTGGTTCGGCCGCGGGCGCCGCGCAGGCGGCGCGGCGCGCGGCTTCCACCATTCGCGAGCGCTTTTCACCCGACGTGCTAAGCGCGGTCGACGAACTGGCCGACACGCTGGCGGCGGGGCGCCCGCGCGCCGATCCGCTTGAGCGCGCCGATCGCTCCCTGCGCGTGCTGGCGGCGCTGGCCGGATTTACGCAGGAGAACATGGTTCACCTCACCGGCTGGCGGTTTCTCGAGATCGGCCGGCGGATCGAGCGTGCGCTCAATACCGCTGATTACGTGGACCGGCTGGGGCTGGATGCCTCGAGCGTGCCACAGCTCGAGGCGTTACTGGAACTGGGCGACAGCTCGATCACCTATGCGCAGCGTTATTTCGTGGCCGCGGCGCAGCGGCCGATCCTCGATCTGCTGCTGTTAGATGAAAACAATCCGCGCTCATGCGCCTTCCAGATACGCATATTGCGCGAACTGGTTTCGATGATGCCCGGCGAGTCGGCGGACGAGACATCGCCGGCCAAGCGCATCGCTGAAAAGCTCAGCGCCGAGGCGGTCGCCGCCGATCCAGGCGCCGTGAGCGCCGAATTTATTGCGCGGATGAAAGTAGGCCTGATGGATCTGTCGGACGCGATTTCCGATCGCTATCTGGCCAATCGCGATCGCCTGGCGTTTACGTTCCGGGTGGATGAATGATCTACGATATCCGCCTCGTGACTATCTCTACCTACGAGCAGGACGTGCCCTATGCGCGCCATGTGCTGCGCCTGGCGCCGACGCCGCGGCCGGGCCAGCGGGTGATTTCGTTTTCGCTCGAAGTCGAACCGTCTTCTTCTGACTTGCAACAGGGCCGCGATTTTTTTGGCAATGAGGCGATGAGCGTGGCCTGTTTCGAGCCGCACCGCCGTTTCGTCGCGCGGGCTTCGGCGCGGGTGGAGGTCGATGCCGCGCCAGAGATCGCTTTATCTTCGCCGCCGTGGGAGGATGTCGCCGCCGAAGCCTTGCGCTTCAACGACCTCTCCCCGGATGCGCCGGCGCATTTTCTGTATCCGAGCCGCATGATCGGGGTGCCGGAACCCATTCGCATCTATGCCGCGGCCAGTTTTCCGCCGGGCAGGCCGATCCGCGACGGCGCGCTTGAGCTGATGAAGCGTCTCCACGCGGACATGACCTATGACGGCGATGCAACCACGGTTTCGACCTTGCCCGAGGAGGCCTTCAGTCTGCGCCGCGGCGTCTGCCAGGATTATGCGCACATCATGATTGCGGGTCTGCGCGCGCTCGGCCTGCCGGCGGCCTACGTAAGCGGCTTCATCCGCACCCAGCCGCCGCCCGGCCAGGCGCGGCGGGAGGGCGCCGATTCCATGCATGCCTGGGTGCTGGTCTGGTGCGGTTCGGAAGCCGGCTGGTTCGCCGTCGATCCGACCAACGCCCTGATCGTGTCCGACGAACACGTCGTCGTCGGCGTTGGCCGCGACTACGCCGATGTCGCGCCGATCGATGGCGTGATCGTCACCTCTGGGGGCCAGGGCGCGGTGGACGTGGCGGTCGATATGGCGCCAGTCTAGGCCCATGGCCGAGGGTCAATCCAGACCGGCGCAAACCAGCAGCGAAGCGGCGATTGGCGCCTCGCTGGCGAAATCGGCGCTGTTCGCGCCGGTTTCGGAAGCGAGGCGCCAGAAGCTGATCGCCGAAGGCTCGATCGCCAATCTGGCTGCCGGCGGCGTGCTGTTCGAAAAAGGCGCGCCCGGCGATGCGCTCTATGTGCTGATAGAGGGCGAAGTGGAGGTGTGCGTCTCCACCGAGGGCGGGCGCAGCGTGCGGATGGCCGCGCTGGGGCCTGGCGCGGTGATCGGCGAAATGGCCGTGCTGGACGGCGGGGCGCGCTCGGCCGATTGCACGGCGACCCGCAAATCGCGGCTGCTGCGCATATCGCGCGATGCAGCGCTTTCCGCGCTGGAGGCTGAGCCCAAGGCGCTGCTGGCGCTGCTGGCGGAAATGAGCCGGCGCCTGCGCGCGGCGGACGGGGCGCTGGAAGATGCGGCCCTGCTGGATCTGGGCGGGCGGCTCGCTCGGCTGCTGTTGCACGAGGCCGGGCAGGGCGATCTCGTGGCGCTGGCGCAGGGCGAAATCGCCCGCCGGATCGGCGCATCCCGCGAAAAGGTCAATCGCAAGCTGCAGGCCTGGAAGGCCGACGATTGGGTGTCGATCGGCAAGTCCGGCATTCGCCTCCTGCACAAGGAAAGGCTCGCCGGCATGATCGAAGCCAAAAAGGGCGAATGACGCTGGGCTGTGACGGCAGGCACAGCAGCGTTTGGCCCCCGCGGCTAAGCGATGGCGATGGAAAAGCGCGGCGATATAGCTATCATGGTCCCCGAACCGAGGGATGATGACGTGAGTATGGACGCGGGCCAGCAGGTCAAGCTGGCGTCGATCGTGGCGATCGACGTCAAAGGGTTTTCGACCATGTCGGAGCGCGATCAGTCGCGCGCCGCACGCCATGTGGAGTCTCTGCGCGCGCGGATTACGACAACCGCCGAGATGCATGGGGGGCGCGTGTTCAACACCGCCGGCGATGGCTTCATGCTGGAATTTCCCTCGGCCGGCGCGGCGCTCGGCTGCATCAACGATCTGCTCGACAAGCGTCCGCGCCGCGAGCCGCCGATCCGCGTCGGCGCACATGTCGGCGACGTGATCGTGACCATCACCAACGATCTGCTCGGCCACGGCGTCAACGTCGCGGCGCGCCTGCAGGCCTTGGCCACGCCGGGCACGGCGCTTGTCTCCGGCGAGTTCCGGTCGATGGCGCGAAATTCGCCAAGCGCGGCGTTCATGGCGAAGGGCAAACGGCCGCTCGATAATATCGAACAGCGCGTGCAGACCTTCGCGATCATTTCACAGCGCCAGCAGATCATGCGCAAGGTGAAGGCGGTCGGCGCCGCTTTACTCGCCGCGGGCGTGGCGGTGGGGCTCTATATCGGCTATCCGCGCGCTGTCGAAATGGCGAAACAATATGGCGTGGGCGACATCAGCATCGATCACCTGATGAGCCTGAGCGCGCCGGCAAGCGAGCCAGCAAAGCCCTGATTTCATGCCTGCACGCTTCGTTCTGGGGCAGATTTCCGATATTCATGCCCTGGCCGTGCAGGGCGAAGAACCGTTCCGCAATAACGATAATGCGGCGCGCGCGCTGGCGCTGATGGCGCCGTACAGGCCCGATGCGATCCTGGCGACAGGCGATCTCGCCAATGACGCGCGCGCCGAGGAATACGCCGCGCTTGCGCCGATCCTTGCTGATGCGCCCGCGCCGCTCTTTCTGTTGCCCGGCAATCACGACGACCGCACGCTCCTGCACGAAGCTTTTCCCGCCCACGCCTATCTGCCGCGTGCGGGCAAGATGTCTTATGTCGTCGAGCGCTTTCCCGTTCGGCTCGTCGTGCTCGACTCGACCGTTAGCGACGAAGTCGGCGGCGCATTCGACGAAGAGGACGCGTTGTGGCTTGACGCCGTCTTGTCCGCCGCATCGGAGACGCCGACCTTGGTGGCTCTGCACCATCCGCCGTTTCTGACGCACGAGCGTCTGTTCGACCGCATTGGCCTTGATCGGCGGGAAGACTTCGCGGCGGTTATCGGGCGCCACAAACAGGTGCAATTGGTCATCGCCGGGCATCATCATCGCGCCGTCATCGGGCGCGTGGCGCATGCGCCCGCGGTGGTTGCGCCGGCGACGGCGTACACCTATTCGATGGCGCTGCATGAGGATCAGAAGATCGGGTTGAAGTCGCCGGAGGCGGCGTTCGCGCTGCATATCTGGGACGCCCCGCGAGCGCCGCCGGTCAGTCATTTCATCGCACTTTAGGCCAAGCGGGCGCGGAGCCGATGGCGCGGCCACGCGCCGGGCGCTAAACTCGAATCATGGCGCAGTACTGGTTCAAGCAAAAACGGTTCGGCTATGGGGCGGGCCTGCCGACGGCGTGGCAGGGCTGGGCGCTGCTGGCGGGCTATCTCGCGGCGGCTGGTCTTGCCATATTCGTACCGCGTCTGTTCACAGATCAGCCGCTCGGCGTGCTGGTGGGCGTAACGATCATTATCGTGCTCACCGTGCCGTTCCTGCTGATCTGCGAGCAGCGCACCGAAGGCGGCTGGCGCTGGCGCTGGGGCGACAAATAGCTCGCTGCCGCGCGGTTCAGATGCCCTGCGCGGCGAAGATCGGCGCCTCGACTGAATCGTTGGCCGCGTTGGCGGAGGATTGGGCCTCGCCGCGCAGCCAATCGATAAAGGTCTGCTGCGCGGGCGTGAACTCGCGCGTGCGCGGCCAGACGATGTGATAGGCGAACGCGGTCGGCGCGCCGGCGCCGGCGAAGGGCGCAACGAGCCTGCCGGCGGCCAGATCGGCCTCGGCGATCGCGCGTTTCGCCAAAGCCACGCCGCGCCCGGCGACGGCCGCTTCAATGACAAGACTCGACTGGTTGAAGCGCGGCCCGCGGCTGGCGTCGGCGCCGGAGACGCCATGGGCCTTCAGCCACATCGGCCAATCCGGGCAGGAGGCGTCAAGCTCGGGGCCGCTGTCGTGCAGCAAGGTGTGGTGCGCCAGATCGTGCGGCGCGCGGATCGGCGCTGCTTCCATCAGCACCGGCGAGCAGACCGGCAGCACGGCTTCCTCGAGCAGCCGTTCGGCGACGAGCCCCTCATAGCGCCCCGGACCGTAACGGATCGCCAGATCGACATCGGCGGCGCCGAAATCGACCGGGCTCATGTCGGCGGAGACCCAGACATCTATGTCGGGCCGCGCGGCGGTGAAATGTTCAAGCCGGGGCAGCAGCCATTTGGCGGCGAAGGAGGGGGCGACGGAAACGGTGACCCGGCTGCGCCGGGTCGGCTGGCGCATCAGGCGGGCCGCTTCGTTTAGCTGGGCGAAACCAGCCCGCAGCGCCGGCAGGGCGGCTTGGCCGGCGTCGGTCAGCGTCACGCGCCGGCCTTCGCGGCTGAACAGCGGCACGCCGACATGATCTTCAAGCAGCCGGATCTGCTGGCTGACCGCGCCCGGCGTAACGAATAGCTCCTCCGCCGCTTTTCGGAAGCTCAAGTGCCGGGCGGCGGATTCGAACACGCGCAGGGAACTCAGCGGGGGGAGGCGGTCAGCGGACATGTTTAGTTTAACTCGGCTGTACCTTTAGCGGGCGCCTGCATCCATGGATAGATAGGTAAGCCTGACTAATTCGTCCGCCGAGCCGTTTCGATTGCCGTTTGGCGTGCGGCGCGGACTTGAAGGGGGGCCGGCCGGTTGCTAGCTTCCCGCCGCGCGGGGCGATGCCATTTGCCGGAAACAGATTGTTCAGGAGAGACTGATGAGGGTTCTTGCGGTACTTACGGCCATTGGCGCCTTCGCCATTATGGGCGCGGCGTGGGCTGCGCCTGCGGGCGTGACTGAGAAGGATGGCGCGTTCATCGCTCCAGACGGCAAGCCGCTCTACACGTTCGCGCGCGACACTACGCCTGGAAAGTCGGCCTGCAACGCCCAGTGCGCCGCGGCATGGCCGGCGCTCGCCGCCGCTGCCAAAGCCAAGGACGATGGCGACTGGACGGTTGTGACTCGTGACGACGGGGCGAAGCAGTGGGCCTACAAGGGCAAGCCGCTCTACACGTTTGCGCGCGACACCGCCGGCGCCGCGGCGACCGGCGTTTCGGCCAACTGGCCCCTCGCCCAGAAGTAAGGCGGCGCCGGCCACAAGCCGGAAATGACGGTGGTCAGGTCTGCAGGGCGGCGGAGCCGGGCGTGAATAGCGCGACGCGCCGATCGCCCTGCCAGATATCGATTCCGGGAATTTCGCGGAGCAGGCGGCGCGCGATTTCGAGCGCCGCCTCATCGGTCGCCAGCCATACTTCGCGCACGACGCCGAAGGCGCCGTTTTCGTCGCCGAAATACAGTCGATATTCCCGCATGAGCCTACCTCCTGCTGTCGCGCCTTATCCTTGGCGACAGCAGGCATGCCAGTGCAAGTGAGCGTTCAGTAACGCGCGGGCCGCTCTACGCCGCCGCCTTTTCACTGGGTTGCCATGAGTTTAGCTGACCTTTTCATCGCGGACAGAACCTATCGTTTGCTTTGGCGGGCAAGAGCCGCCATCTGACAGGCTCGGAGTTCCGATGGACGCCTTTCCGCTTTCCTGGCCGCTGGAGGGCCGGCGCGTCGCCCTGTTCGGCGCCGGCGCTTTTGCGCGCCGCAAGCTCGCCCTGTTGGCGAAAACACCCGCCGAAATAAAGGTTTACAGGACGGAAGCCGACTGGCCCGGGCCTGAAGAATTGTGTGGCGCCGTCTTCGCGATTGTCGCGGTGGAGGAGCCTGACGAAGCCGATCGGGCTGCGGCGCTGGTGCGCAAGGCGCGTGTGCCGCTGAACGTGGTCGATCGGCCGGACCTTTCCGACTTCCATATCCCGGCGATCGTCGATCGGGGGGATTTGACTATCGCCATCGCCACAGGCGGCGCGGCGCCCGCGCTGGCGCGGGACGTGCGCGCCGCTATCGAGGCGGCTGTGCCGGAAAGCACGAAGGCGCTGGCAGGTTTCGCCAAACATATTCGCGGCGCCGTGCGCACGATCCGCGATTACGATACGCGTCGTCTGGTGTGGGAGCGAATCCTGCGCGGCCCGGCGGGAGAGCGGGCGCGAGCAGGCGATGTCGCCGGCGCAGAAGTTTTGGCGCAGCACGAGATCGAAGCGCCGCAGCGCAGCGGCGTCGTCCATATCGTTGGCGCTGGCCCTGGCGATCCAGAATTGCTGACGCTGAAGGCGCTGCGCGTGCTTCAGGACGCGGACCTGATCGTGCATGACCGCCTGATCGATCCGCGCGTGCTCGACATGGCGCGGCGCGACGCCGATTTCCTCTATGTCGGCAAGGAACGCTCGAAGCATTCGGTGCCGCAAGAGCAGATCAACGACATGCTGATCGCCGAAGTGCGCGCGGGTAAGCGCGTCGTGCGCCTGAAGGGCGGCGATCCGTTCGTGTTCGGCCGCGGCGGGGAAGAGCTGGAGGCGCTTCGCGCAGCGGGCGTGGAAGCGCATGTCGTGCCGGGCATTACCGCGGCGCTCGGTTGCGCGGCGAGCGCGCAGGTTCCGCTGACGCATCGCGATCACGCTCAGGCGGTTACGTTCGTGACCGGCCACGCGAAGACGGGCGGGGCGCTCGATCTGGATTGGAAGGCGTTGGCGAGCGCCAATCACACGCTGGCGATCTATATGGGCGCGGCGAATGTGGCTGAGGTCAGCGCGCGCTTGCTGGACGCGGGGCGCGCGGCGCAAACGCCGGCGCTGATCGTGGAGAATGGAACGCGCGCCGATCAGCGGTTGATCCGCAGCACGCTGGGTGAACTGGTTGCTGACGTGGCGGCGCTTGATCTTAAGAGCCCGAGCCTATTGATCGTGGGGGAGGTGGCGGCGCTGGCCAAGGCGGAAGCCGTGCGTGCGATCGTGGAGCAAGTGCGATGAAGGCGGTGACGGGCAATCGTTTGGGCGACGGCCATCCGGTCTATCGTACGGCGAGCGGCGAGTGGACGGTGCGTATCGAGGACGCGCAGACGTTCGATGACCAGCAAGCGGCCGAAGAGGCGCTGAACGCCGCACGTGAACAGGAAACTGTCGTCGTCGGCACATATCTGATCACGGTCGATGCGCCCGGAAAACCTTCACCGCGCGAAGCGATGCGCGAAAATATCCGCGCCCGCGGCCCGACCGTACGCGCCGATCTTGGCCGCCAGGGAGACGCCTGATGCCCGATCGCGCCAAACGCGGGAAGCTGACGCTTTACGGCGATAGCCGCAGCGGCAATTGCATGAAGGTGCGCTGGACGGCGGATTATCTCGGCATCGAATATTTCTGGATCGAAGTCGATATCACGCGCGGCGAAACGCGGACCGACCAGTTCCAGCGGCTCAATCCCACCGGCCAGGTGCCCGCCGCGATCCTGCCGGACGGACGGGCGTTGTCGCAGTCGAATGCGATCGTGAGCTATCTGGCCGATGGCAGCGCGCTGGTCCCCGGCGATGCTTACGAGCGGGCGAAGATGTTGCAATGGATGTTCTGGGAGCAGTACAGCCACGAGCCTTACATCGCCGTGCGCCGCTGGCGGAAAAGCTTCCTGCTTTTGCCGGACGAAGAGATCGACGAGGCGCTTTTGCCGAAGGGGCGGCGCGCGCTCGGCGTTATGGAAATGGCGCTGCTGCAGAGCGATTTCCTGGTCGGTCAGGCGCTGACGCTCGCCGATATCGTGCTGCTCGCCTACACGCGCCTTGCGCCCGAGGGCGGCTTTGATCTTTCCGAATTTCCGTCCGTTCGGGCCTGGATTCACCGCGTTGAACGCGAACTGAATTTGCAGCCGGTTGAAGAGGCCGCGTAATGTATCGCTACGACGAATTCGATGACACGATTGTCCGCGAGCGTGTAGCGCAGTTCGCCGATCAGGTGGAGCGGCGCGTGCGCGGCGAGATCACGGAGGACCAGTTCAAACCGCTGCGGCTGATGAACGGGCTCTATCTGCAAATTCACGCTTACATGCTGCGCATCGCCATTCCTTATGGCGGGCTTTCTTCGCGGCAATTGCGCCAGCTCGCGCTGATCGCGCGCAAGTACGATCGGGATTACGGCCATTTCACTACGCGGCAGAACCTGCAGTTCAACTGGATCAAGCTGCCCGATGTGCCGGCGCTTTTGTCCGATCTGGCCGATGTGGAAATGCACGCGATCCAGACCAGCGGCAATTGCATCCGCAATGTCACGTCCGATCAGTTCGCTGGCGCCACGCCCGATGAAGTGGAAGATCCGCGCGTGTGGTGCGAGATCGTGCGCCAGTGGAGCACCTTCCACCCGGAATTCTCGTTCCTCCCGCGCAAATTCAAGATCGCCGTGATCGCCAGCGAGGCCGATCGCGCGGCGATGAAGACGCATGATATCGGGCTGGCGATCAAGCCGGGGCCGAAACCGGGTGCGCCCTTGTTCGACGTATATGTCGGCGGCGGGCAGGGGCGCACGCCGTTTATCGCGCCGCTGGTCAAGGCCGACCTGCCGGCGGAGCACCTGCTATCTTATCTCGAAGCGTGCCTGCGGGTTTATAACCGCTACGGGCGGCGGGATAATTCGTTCAAGGCGCGGATCAAGATACTCGTCTCCACGCTCGGGCCGCATGAATATGGCCGCCAGGTCGAGGCCGAGTGGGAAGACATGCGCGACAGCGCGCTGAAGCTTCCGCAGGCCGAGGTAGAGCGCATTCGCGCTTATTTCGCACCGCCGGCGTTCAAGCAATTGCCGGCGCAGAGCGAAGCGTTCGCCAAGGCGCGCGTCCTGGATGCGGAGTTCGATCGCTGGTCGCGGCTTTCCGTGCGGGACCACAAGCAGGCCGGCTACGCCAGCGTAACGATCTCGCTGAAGCCGATCGGCGGCGTGCCAGGCGATGCGACGGCCGATCAGATGGATGTCGTGGCCGATCTTGGCGCGAAATATTCGTTCGACGATATCCGCGTCAGCCACGAGCAGAATCTGATCCTGCCGCATGTCGCGCTGGACGACCTGCCCGCGGTGTATGCGGGGCTGAAAGCGCACGGCCTGGCGACGGCGAACGCCGGGTTGATTTCAGACATGATCGCGTGCCCCGGGCTGGACTATTGCGATTTGGCGAACGCGCGCTCTATTCCGGTGGCGCAGGCGATCTCGGAGAAATTCGCCGATCTCGACCGGCAGGAAGAAATCGGCGATCTGGAGATCAAGATTTCCGGCTGTATAAATGCGTGCGGCCATCACCACGTCGGCCATATCGGCATTCTGGGCGTCGATAAGCACGGCGAAGAATTTTACCAGATTCTTCTCGGCGGGCGCGCCGACGAGAAAGCAAGTCTGGGAAAAATCTACGGCAGGGGCATGGCGGCCGAGGCCGTGCCCGATGCAATCGAGCGCGTGGTCACTACCTATCTGAAAGTGCGCCGCGACAAGGACGAACGCTTCATCGATGCGTTCGAGCGTGTCGGCCCGGCGCCGTTCGAGGAGGCGCTTTATGGCGCGTGAACAGGTCAAACGGGCGCCGAGCGTAAAAAAGCCGCCGGCGAAGGCGGTCGTTGCGGGCGTGCTGCTGCGCGAGGGCAAGGCCGTCGCCAACGATCCGTGGGTGTTTCTCGCCGACGATCAGCCGGCGGAAGGACGCGCCGACGCGGTCGTGTCGATCAAGCGCTTGCTGGCCGAGGGCGAAGCGCTGGCGCGCCGGCCGGGCCGGCTCGGCGTGTTGATCGGGTCGAGCGAGGCGGTGGAGGAAATCGCCGCTTACATTCCGCAACTTTCACTGATCGCGGTGGATTTTCCAGCCTATCGCGACGGGCGCGGATTCACCACGGCGCGGCTGCTGCGTGAGCGTTATCACTATGCCGGCGCGCTGCGCGCGGTGGGAGATGTGCTGCAGGATCAGGTGTTCTTCATGCTGCGCTGCGGCTTCGACGAATTTGTGCTGAAAGCGAAGGACCCGGAAGCGGCTTTCGCGCGCGCGGCCGGCACGTTCAGCAAGGTCTATCAGCCGGCGGCGGACGGACGCGAGACCGCGGTCGATCTGCGCGTGGGGAAACGCTCATGAGCCTCGCCGTAGAGCTTCCGGTCGATGAGACCCGTCTCGATCGCGCCACCAAGCTGGCGATCGCGTGGGAAGCGCTCGCGCCTCAGGAAATTCTGCGCCGTGCGATCGAACAGGAATTCATCGGGCGCATCGCCATGGTGTCTTCGTTCGGCGCCGAATCGGCGAGCCTGCTGCACATGGTGGCCGAGATCGATCCGGCGCTGCCCGTTCTGTTCATCGACACAGACAAGCATTTCGCCCAGACGCTCGACTACAAGGACGAGCTTGCGGCGCGCCTTGGCCTGAAGGATTTACGCGTCGAGACGCCCGAGCCGGCGGAAGTGAAGGCGGAAGATCCGAAGGGCGATCTGTGGAAGCGCGATCCGGACGCGTGCTGCGCCTTGCGCAAGGTGCGGCCGAACGAGCGGGCGCTGGCCGGTTTCGACGCATGGATTTCCGGCCGCAAACGCCATCACGGCGCCGCGCGCGCGCACCTGCCGGTGGTCGAGCATGATGGCATTCATTTCAAAGTGAACCCGCTGGTCTCGTGGACCCCGGCGGACATCAAGGCCTACGTAAACGCCCACGACCTGCCGGCCCATCCGCTGGTCGCCGACGGCTATCCGTCGATCGGCTGCTGGCCGTGCACGTCGCCCGCGCAGGGGAACGATGCGCGCTCCGGCCGTTGGGCTAATTCGGACAAAACCGAATGCGGCATCCACAGGCCGCTTCCAAACAAGCCGCAAAGGGCGTTTTAGCCCGGTTTGCGTTTGCCGCTTGCGGCAACCCTCGCTAACCTTCTCCTCACGGAAAGCCGCGCTGGCGGCAGGCGGTAGGAGAAATAATGGCTGACGCCCCTGTGAGCGGCCCCGCGCCGCGTACGTCCGGTCTTGCCCGCCTGTTCATCCGCAAGACCGTTGAGCAGATGCATGCCGAGCATGCGGCGGGCGAACTGAAGAAGTCGCTCGGTGCGCTGAACTTGGTTCTTCTCGGCATCGGCTGCATTATCGGCACCGGGATATTTGTGCTGACCGGGC